>JAISIS010000002.1 GCA_031261905.1 Burkholderiaceae bacterium | reverse complement strand
CATCCTGTTGAAGGATAGCCCGCTGCCGAATTCCTGCGGCCTGGTCTGCCCCGCGCCCTGCGAGGATGTATGCGTACAAAAGGCCGTCAGCCAGCCGGTATTGATCAAGCCGATGAAATCCATTGCAGCCCGTTGCAGCCCTTCCTACCCCATGCAGGAAAAAGCTCCTTCAACCGGCAAGAAGGTCGCTATTGTAGGCGCGGGCCCCGCAGGCATTACCACAGCATATTATCTGGCGCAGAAAGGGCATCACGTTGAAATTTTCGATGAGCGGGAAGAAGCGGGCGGCATCATGCGTTACGGCATCCCGAATTACCGGCTGCCCAACAGTATCCTGCAGGATGAAATCAACCAGGTAAAGAAACTGGGCGTCAAATTCCATAACGGCTACCAGGTAAAGAATGTGCGCGAATTCCAGGAAAAGGGCTTTGACGCTACTTTTATTGCCATCGGGCTCCAGCATTCCCGTCGCCTGGGTGTGGAAGGAGACAACCTGCCTTTCGTGCTTGGCGGCATGGATTTCCTTTCCGCTGTCCGCGCGGGCAAAAATCCCAGGGTCGGGCCGCACGTCATCGTTATCGGTGGCGGCAATGCCGCGATTGACGTGGCCATGACCGCTTTTCGTCAGGGCGCGACCAAGGTACAGATGTGGTATCGCCGCACCCGCAAGGATATGCCTGCAAACCCGCACGAAGTTGAAATGGCGCTGGCGGAAGGCGTGGAACTGGTTGAGCTTTGGGCGCCCACGAAAATCATGGAGGGCAACCTCATCGAATTCGCCCGCTCCAAAAACGCGCCGGACGCGGCAACAGCCCAGCCTGTCACCGTCCACGCGGACCAGATCATTGCGGGCATCGGCCAGGATGCGGATCTTTCCTGGCTTGATGGCAGCAAAATTGAACTCAAGTGGGGCAACATCATGGCGAACCCGGTAACGCTGGAAACAGCCGAACCTGGCATTTTCTCCGGCGGCGATATCCAGCACGGCGCCAGCACCGTTGTTGCGGCCATCGGATCGGGCAAGCGCGCTGCGGAAGCCATTGACTCCTGGCTGATGAAAAAGGCTATGGATATTCCCTCGCTTGCGCCGCAACGGCGTGACGATGTGCCGTGCCTTGCCGTTGACGCCACCTTCCGGCTCAGTAACAATCGTCCGCATGTGCCGGAAAAAGATCCCGACACCCGGAAATGGACACACGATTTCATTCAGTATGACTGGGATGAAAACGCGGCGAAAACCGAAGCCGGTCGCTGCCTGCGCTGCGATCTCTGCATTGGATGCGGTCTGTGCGAACTGGTTTGTATCCAGGTCGGCGCCGAGGCGCTGAAAATGGTTGAAACCGCCAACCGCCGCCTGGTTTTTGAAGACTTCCTGCGTCCGGCTGACAAATGCATCGGCTGTGGCGCCTGTGCTGCGGTCTGCCCCACTGGCGCAATCCGTGTGGAAAACCGCGACGGGCAACGCGTAACGGAAATTACCGGCACGGTTGTCAGAAGTCAGCCTTTGCAGGTTTGCAGTTGTTGCGGCGAACCCTACGCGCCTGTCGTGCAATTTGACAAGGTGCGCGCCCGGGTTAACGGCGCGACAACTGACGCGGGTATCTGTCCCGCCTGCGCACGGATTAAAGCGGCTGAATCGCTTGGCGACATGCGCTGGATGGCGGTCGCGGGCAGATAGCGGCCATGCGCCGGGGAAACGCGGAAATAATCTTCAGCGTTTCCTCCGGTGTTCCAGCAACCAGTCACAAATGGCTTCAGGATCATTCAGATCCAGCCAATCCAGTTGGCGCGGCAGATCGTCAGGACGCGATGCGTCCGAGGCAACTGCCACAATATGCCGGTCTTCCGGGTACATCGCTTCCTTTCCGGTACCGGACCGGAATACTTCAAGTTTCGGGATAGCGGCATCCCGAAACCCCTCAACAAGCGTCATATCCGCAGATCGCATCCTTCCGGCAAGCGTCTCCAGTTCCGGCGGCGCTTCTCCGCGCAGCTCGTGAACCAGCATATACCGGTTTGGTGAAGACAGCATAACCTCCGCAGCGCCTGCCGCCCGCAAGCGGGCACTATCCTTGCGCTCTGGCTCAATTTGCACATCGTGATGGCTGCTTTTGATGACATTTACCCGATAGCCCCGCGCAATCAGCAGTGGCAGAATTCTTTCAAGCAATGTCGTTTTGCCGCTGCCGGACCACCCGGCAATACCAAGAAGTAAAAAGCGGGGACTCATTATGGAACTCTACTGTAAATTTTTATTTTACAGTAGACGGACAATAACGAGTAATTGTAAAATTAAAGCAGAGTAATGGTTGCATTACGATATATTTTGGAATACATTTGAGTATTTTTCTCACAATTAGGGTTATTGCTACAGCATGTCCAGATATGCCGTTGCTCTGTAGCCTGTCTGCTATTTGTTTAAAACCCTTCCTTGGTGTGCATAATAATGGTAAATCCGACAGGAACCGACAACACCGCCGCACGGGGTATGATGAAAGCCTGGGGAAGGCTTTCACTTAAAAGCAGGCTGATTCTGGTCTTTATCTTCATCAAGGTGCTCCCGCTTATTTTGCTGGGGTGGCTGGCCTGGACCATGTCCTACAATACCGCTGTTGACCTGACCAAGCAGGCCAAACGTCTGCTCATCATGGCGGACGAAACCATTCGGCACGTCGGCAATACAGCCACCGCAGACGCGGTAACCGCACTTGACGAGCGAGCGCGCGAGGAAATCGAGCGGCTGACGACAGACACAGCCAAGAATGTAGCCGCATTTCTTTATGAGCGGGACGCGGATATTCGCTATGCCAGTTCACTGGAACCCGATGCCGCCGCCTACCGGAATTTCATTGGATACAAAAAGCGCGATCTGATTTACCACGGCGATTGGAAACTGGCCGAGAACGGCAAATCCTGGGAGCCTGTCAAGCCTCCCCAGCCGGATGCCTCGTACACAGCGGTCCCCGGCAGCCCGGACAACGTCAGGGACTTCCATTACCGTATGCCGATTCCTTTTGAGAAAAGAAGCATGCCGCTTTATCTTGAGATGACCTTTGTTGGCCGGGATGGCAGGGAACGCGTCAAAATCACCACATCTGACCTCCTTTCCCCGGCATTAAAAGATGTTTCCGACACGGCCAATACCTATGTCAAGGCAGAACATTATTTTACCGCGCTGAAAAAACTGAAACCCGGCGAAATATACGTATCGGACGTTATAGGCGCTTATGTCGGTTCGAAAATCATAGGGCCTTAGACGCCTGCAACCGCAGCCCAAAAAGGCATCCCCTACGATCCGGAACACAGCGCCTACGCCGGCAAGGAAAACCCTGTCGGCCGGCGTTTCAGGGGAATTGTCCGGTGGGCAACTCCGGTTACCAGAGATGGTCATATCATCGGCTGGGTAACGCTGGCGTTAAACCACGATCACATCATGTCGTTTACCGACACCATTGTCCCGACAGATGAACGCTACCGCGACATCAATGATGCGGCGGACGGCAACTATGCCTTCATCTGGGATTACAAGG
>JAISIS010000181.1 GCA_031261905.1 Burkholderiaceae bacterium | reverse complement strand
GCTGAAACATTCAACAATTACTTTTTCCGGCAGGTGGTCATGCTGTTTGCCGCCACAACCGGAACCGGTTATCCGCCGGGTACCGCCGCTGTACTCTTCATGCTGCCTTTTGTCATTTGCTCGGCATGGGCCGGATGGCTGGCTGACAGAAAACCAAAAGCGCAACTGATTATCTGGACCATGCTTGCGGGACTGGGGTGCATGTTGCTGGGCATCTGGGCGCTGGCGCAGATAAGCTGGACCGGAATATCCTTTGCGATCTTTTTCATGGGGATTCAGTCCGCGTTCTTCAGTCCGGCCATTAACGGCGCTATTCCGGAACGTTTTTCCGCAAGCGCCATACCCCGCGTTAATACGCTGATAAAGCTGACAGCCGTGGCGGTAATTCTGCCCGGTATGGCGCTGGCCGGTTTCCTGCTGGGTACGCCCGATATAAGCTTTACCAATGAAACGACCGAGAGGGATTTCTGGACGGGCAGCGCCATAGCCGGGATTGCAAGCGCGCTGGTAGGGGCGCTTGCCGCATTCGGGGTCGGCAAAAAAAGCATGGATATTACTCCGGATGCGCCTTTTCCCGCGCTGGGGCCTGCTGATTCCGTACGGCATGCGGCAGAATGCCGGCGGGAGGATCCACCGCTTTTTCTGGCGATTGCAGGTGAAGCCTTCTTTTATGCAGCCTCCTTCTTTGTGCTTTTATGCATCAATAACCTGCTCATCAGGCAACTCGACCTGGGCATGACGGTAGTCATTATGGCTGCGGCCGCCTTGTCCATAGGATTCTGTATCGGTGCGGTTGTGGCCGGAAAGCGCGATGTTGCCGTCTGGGGACGGCACATGCTGTCAGCAGGAACAGGGATGGCCAGCGGTATTTTCCTGGTGGCGCTGGCAGCCTTTTTGCCTGTTTATCCGCTTGTCCGGATTATTGTTTTGCTGCCGGCCTCTCTGTTAATCGGCGTTTGCGCAGGGCTGTATCTGATCCCGCTGACCAGTTTCATCCAGATTTACCCGGCTGATACAGAAAAGGGCAAGGTGCTGGGACTCTCGAACTTTGCCTCCTTTTCGGGGATGATGATTGCCGGTTTCCTCCTGGCTCTTTTTGAATGGACACACGAACTGAGCGGTGGCACACGGCCCGCTGTTCTGCTGGCCTGGAGTGGTCTGGCCTGGCTGTTTTTCCTGCTCTGGGCGTCCCGCCGCCTTCAGGCACTTTTCCCTCTGGAACGTTACAGCCTGCTTGGAACCTGTCTGCATCTGGCCTTGTCTTTGCGTTATCGCGTGACAACCAGCGGACTGGATACGCTAAACATCAAAAAACCGACCCTGTTTTTACCCAATCATCCCGGCCTGATTGATCCTTTTATCGTGTATTCCCTGCTGGCGGCTTATTCTCCACGCCCGCTGGTGGACGAGCGGCAAATGACGGGACTGCACGGAAAAGCCGTTGCATGGTTTCTGAATGCGGTCCTTATACCGGACATTATGCGGGATGGCGAAAAGGCGGCGGCAGGCGCGCGACGGGGCATCCACATCATCCTTGACAGCCTGAAAGCAGGGGAGCATGTGCTGCTGTATCCATCAGGCAGAATTTATCATGCGGCGAAAGAAAACATTGGCGGCAATTCCGGGGCATGGTCAATCATCCGGCAGGCTCCGGATATCCAGGCGGTGCTGGTGCGCACAACCGGGCTATGGGGCAGCGCGTTCGGTTACGGGGCTTCCGGCAAGGCTCCTGATTTTGCCCGCACACTCCTTTCAGGCGTGGTGACAGTACTGGGCAACCTCCTGTTGCTGACGCCGCGAAGGGATGTGCATGTGGATTTTGTGGAAGCCAATGATCTGGCGTCCATTACCGACCGGCGCGCCTTCAATCGCCGCCTGGAGGCTTTTTATAATGAAACGGCAAGGCCGCCAGTCAGGATACCCCGATGGTTCTGGCAGGGCGCAAAGCCCGAACCCCTGCCGGAACCTGCCGTACACCAGAATGTGCCGGATACCGGGGATGTAAACCCGGCCACGCGTGAAACGGTTTACGGGATATTGCGCGAGACAGCCGGTTTACCGGATGATCACGCCATTTATGACAGCATGAGCCTCGCCAGTGATCTTGGGATAGACAGCCTGATGCTGATGGAAGTTTCCCTGGCGATTGAAGAAACATTCGGGCAGACGCCGCCTGAACTGGAAACGTTCAATACGGTGGCTGACTGTCTGCTGGCGGCGTCCGGACAACTGCTTTCCAAAACCTTGCCGCCACCGGCGCCTGAAGCCTGGTTTGCGCCGCCCGCCGTTCTTCCGCTGGATTTGCCGGAAGATGAGAAATGTCTGGTTTCCGCTTTTTTGCGGCAGCTTCGGCATAACCCGGATGATCCGCTGCTGGCGGAAAGGAGCGCTCTGCGAAGCCGAAGGCGGATATTCCTCGGCGCACTGCTGCTTGCGAAACGTTTCAGGGAGTTGCCCGGCGAGCGGCTGGGGATGATGATGCCTGCTGTGCCTGCCGCCGCCGTTGCCTGGCTGGGCGCGCTTTTGGCTGGCAAGGTACCGGTTTTTTTCAACTGGACAGTTGGCGAGCTGAACCTGAAGCACTGTATTGCGCTGACCGGCGTTACACATATAGTAAGCGTCACGCCGCTGATGGATCGCCTGAAGCGTCAGAGAATGCCCGTTGATGATCTTTTCGTTGAATGGCTGCCGATGGAAGATCTGGCGGCCTCATTTTCGATTCCTGAAAAGGCATACGGCATCATTCAGTCGTACCTGCCTCAGCAGGCCGTGCGCTTTCCGGTTCCTGAAACGGCAGCCGTACTCTTTACCTCCGGTTCGGAATCTTTTCCCAAGGCGGTTCCTCTCACGCATGAAAACCTGCTGACAAACGCCGTGGATATTATCCGGGTGCTGAATCTGTCCACGGATGATACCGTGCTCGCAACATTGCCGCCATTCCATTCATTCGGCCTGATGGCCGGGCTGGCCATTCCGCTGGCGACAGGTTTCAGGGCTGTTTTTCATCCCAATCCTGCCGAACCGGCACTCATCAATGGCCTTGTCCGGGATTACCGCATCAGTCTTCTGGCGATGCCGCCTACCTTTATGAAGGTGCTTCTGGATCAGGCCAGAGGATCAGACGATCTGGCAAGCGTGAAATATGCTTTTGTCGGCGCGGAAAAATGTCCTCAGGCGCTTTACCGCGCCTTTGCCGCGCAATGTCCTTCCGCATCGCTTTGCGAGGGCTACGGCATTACCGAATGTTCCCCTGCGGTATCCGTCAACCGCCCTGGTGATGTGCGCCCCGGCGCCATTGGTCCGCTGTTGCCGTCAGTGAAGGGCGTTATTGTCCGTGAAAAAGATGGCGTTATTCAGGGCCGAACCGCGACAGGCAGGACAGGGATGCTCCTCTTGCAAGGCCCAAGCATCTTCCACGGCTACCTTGGCGATGCGCCTTCTCCTTTCGTCCTGTTTGAGGGGGAAAGCTGGTACAGGACAGGTGATCTGGTCAGCATGGACAAGGCAGGGCGGCTGACCTTCAGAGGGCGGCTCGGGCGCTTTGTAAAAGTCGGCGGTGAAATGATTTCCATGCCACAGATTGAAGAAACTCTGCTGGAAGCCTACAGCCATCACCCTGACGCTCCAGAGGAGGGGGCTGTGCTGGCTGTCGAGGCAACGCCGGAAGATGACGGCACATCGGTAATTGTCCTTTTCACGCCATTACACCTTACGCTGGCGGAAGTAAACGCCACTATCCGGGCTGCGGGACTATCGCCTCTGTATGCGGTAAAGCGGATTGAACACATCAGTACCATCCCGCTCCTGGGCAGCGGCAAAACCGACTACCGCGCGCTGAAAGAAAGTTTGTCGGCCTGAGTACTGGTAAAGATCATCGGCGAATAGCGGACCATACTTAATGGAGAAGAACAGGAATATTGTATAATTTGCTGATATATATCATTATTATAAAATAACTTATGGGAGGGTATTATGCGTTTCAATGATCTGGCAACCCAGCGTTATTCCGTCCGCAAGTTTGACGACAAGGCGGTGGAAAAGGACAAACTGGAGTATGTGTTGCAGGCGGGACGGCTTGCGCCGACGGCTGTTAACTACCAGCCCCAACGGGTACTGGTGATCGAGGACAGGCTGGCGCGCGTCAAACTGAGGGAATGCACGGATTATCATTTCAACGCGCCTGTATCGCTGCTGGTATGCTGCGAAAAGGACAAGGCATGGAGCCGCCCCTTTGACGGCAAGAACAGCGGTGACATTGATTGCAGCATTGTCACTACCCAAATGATGCTGGCGGCAGCCGAGATCGGCCTTGGCACTACCTGGGTCATGTATTTTGACCCGGCCAAAATCCGGGAAGCCTTTGCCATCCCGGCCTCACTTGAGCCTGTAGCCCTGCTGGTTATGGGATACCCGGCCCCGGACGCCGCGCCCCACCCAAAACACAGCCAGCGCAAGCCATTGGCGGAAACGGTCTTTTACAACACCTTCGGACAGTAAGTGGCGCAGGAATTGCCTGATAAATA
>JAISIS010000014.1 GCA_031261905.1 Burkholderiaceae bacterium | reverse complement strand
CGTCATGGCGTGGTCGGCCATAATGGGCCGGTCAAGCATCATGGAGGCGAGCGCCAGGAACATGGCGACCCCTGCGCTGGGACCATCCTTGGGAATGGCCCCGGCGGGCACGTGGACATGGATATCGCTGTTTTCAAACATGGCGGGATCAATGCCAAGCGAATCGGCCTGAGCCTTGAGCAGCGTCAGGGCGGCGATGGCGCTTTCGCGCATGACATCCCCAAGTTGCCCGGTCAGGGTCAGTTTGCTTTTGCCGGGTGTTTTGCTGGCTTCAATGAAAAGAATATCTCCGCCGACCGGCGTCCACGCAAGGCCGGTTGCCACGCCGGGCAGGCTGGTCCGCATGGCCACTTCGTTTTCAAAGCGCGGTGCGCCCAGGATATGGTGTACCTCCTCGACATCAACCTTTACCGTTTTTGCCGTACCTTCCGCGATACGGACAGCCACATTGCGGCAAACGCTGCCGATTTCGCGCTCCAGGTTGCGGACGCCCGCCTCACGGGTGTAATGGTTGATAATTTCATGCACGGCTGCTTCCGAGATGGTGCATTGCCTTGCCGTCAGGCCGTTGGTTTTTATCTGGCGTTTAATCAGGTAGCGCTCCGCAATCTGCGCTTTTTCCTCTTCGGTGTAGCCCGGCAACTCAATCATTTCCATCCGGTCACGCAGCGGTCCCGGAATGGTGTCCGGCATATTGGCCGTGCAGATAAACATCACACCTGACAAATCAAAGGGAAGGGAAAGATAATTGTCGCGGAAGGTTTTATTTTGTTCGGGATCCAGCACTTCCAGCAGTGCGGCGGAAGGGTCTCCCTGCACCCCGGAGCCGAGCTTGTCCACTTCATCCAGCAGCATGACACAATTATTGGTGCCGGCGCGCCGGATAGCCTGGATAATATTGCCTGGCAACGCGCCCAGGTAAGTGCGGCGGTGTCCGCGGATTTCCGCCTCGTCATGCAGGCCGCCCATGCTGACCCGTACAAACTTGCGGCCAGTGGCTTTGGCAATACTCTGGCCCAGAGAAGTTTTACCGACGCCCGGCGGCCCGACAAAACACAAAATCGGGCTTCTGCCTTTCGGGTTCAGCTTGTGTACGGCAAGAAATTCCAGAATGCGCCGCTTGATTTTCTCCAGACCGTAATGGTCTTTGTCCAGCAGCTTCCTTGCCCTGGCGACATCGGTCTGATCCTTGCTGGCGACAGACCACGGCAATTCGGTCAGCCATTCCAGATAAGTGCGCAGCATAGAGTGTTCACCGGCGGTTTCATGCATATTTCTGAGCCGGTTCAGTTCTTTTTTCGCGTGGGCGGCGGCTTCCTGCGGCATCTTCGCTTTGGCGATCGCCTTTTCGATATCCTTCAGATCCGAGGCATCGTCATCATCGTCTCCCAGCTGATTCTGAATCGTCTTGAGCTGTTCGCGCAACAGCGCCTCGCGTTGCCTGTCGCCCAGCCGCTCCTGGGTTTTCTGGTCAATATCGCGGGAAACTCGCAACACTTCCAGACGGTAATTGAGCATTTTAAGCACATTGTCCATGCGCTTTTTCAGATTGGGCATTTCAAGCACGCGCTGCTTTTCTTCGGTGCCGACATCAATCAGGCCGGTCAGCAGATCGGAAAGCAATTCAGGCGAATTGATGTTCATCATGGAATCAGCGATTTCCTGGGGAACATCCGGCAGCATTTGCAATATCTCGATCGCCCGCTGCTTGAGCTGCATCATGCGGCCTTCAATTTCAATATCTTTTTCAGCGGTTTCGGGGAAACGCTCGATTTCGGCAACGAGGAAGGGATAACCTTCCAGCATTTTCCTGATGCGAAAACGTCCCTCGCCCTGGCAGACAATGTTGTGCGATTCGGATGGGCTGGTGACATAGCGCAGGATATTGGCCGCCGTGCCGACCGGATGCAATTGCTCCTGCCCTGAAGGCACATTTTCTTCCGGGTTCTTTTGCAGCACAATGCCTATCTGGTGTTTGTCCCGTATAGCGGTTTGTGCCGCCAGAATGGAGCTGTCCCGTCCGATATGGATCGGGATCACCATCCCCGGAAAAAGTACCAGGTTACGTACAGGCAGAAGGATTAGCGCGTTGGGCGGGAGTGGCAAAAAAGAAGACGCATTTTCGTTTTTCGGCGCCCCCTCACGGGGTATCCGGTCGGAAAAATCCACATCCTCGCCTTCAGTAACGGAAAAGGTATTAAAAGGATTATTCATCATGGTTTTCACATTTATATTTTTCTCAGGATTAGTTTCAGGCAACCATTTTGCAGCGAGTTTTCCCTGATCTCGAAGCGGCCATTTCTCAGGTTGATGCGGCGCTCGAAACGGCCATAGGGAATTTCCATGTGGCGGATGACGGCATTGACATCAACAGCCAGAGGACGTTCTCCAATAATGGCCAGCGTATCGTTATCGACAACAACCTGGATATCGCCTGCCTCTACTCCTGGCAGTGCGACTGAAATAAAAAGTTTGTCATTTGTTTCAAAAATATCGACAGGCGGTTCCCATGTCGGGCCGTTCTGGTTACTTTTGCGCAACTGAAAATACTGCCGCTGAAGTTTCTCCGCCTGTTCCAGCATTTTCAGGACATGTGCCCACATGGGTTTGGATGGATCTCTGGTCATAATCAATCACATTCGTAATTTGTAGAGGAAACCGTTTCCTTAAGGCGGGCGCTGTGGCAGAATTGCTGCCTTCAGGACAGGTTTCTATATGGGACTGCTTTTGAAATTTTCAATAGCGGCGGGAGAAAAGGTGTCATATGCCGAAAAGGCGATATGGTAGTGTGGAATAAAATACCAACTGTATGTAATATAGTGTCTTAAGTAAAAAATGCGCCTTTTTCAGCGAAATCTTCCGGAGTCAGATTGAGAAACTACCCGCACCCCATTATTGCGCGAGAAGGCTGGCTTTTTCTGGGGCTGGCTTTACTGGCGTCTTTGCTTGCCACCTTCAGGTGGGGACTATGGTCTTTGCCGCTGTGGCTGTTGTCGATTTTTATTCTGCAGTTTTTCCGCGATCCCGCGAGAACCGTGCCGGAAAACGCCAATGCCGTATTGTCCCCGGCAGATGGACGGGTGGTGGTGGTGGAAAAAACCGAGGATATTTACGGCGCGCGCGAGGCGTTGAAAATCAGCGTGTTCATGAACGTCTTCAACGTGCACTCCAACCGCGCCCCCGTTAATGGCGAAGTGGAAAAGGTCGAGTATTTCCCCGGAAAATTCATCAATGCCGATCTGGACAAGGCGTCGCTGCAAAATGAGCGCAATGCCTTGCTGATCCGGGCGGGTAATGGCGAAATGGTGACATGTGTCCAGGTTGCCGGACTGATTGCCAGACGTATCCTTTGCTATGTGGACAGGGGCGATTCGCTGGAGCGGGGGCAGCGTTTCGGATTTATCCGTTTCGGCTCGCGGGTGGATGTTTACCTGCCGGTAACAGCCCGCCCAAAAGTGACGGTGGGTGACCGGGTCTTTGCGACGGAGACGGTGCTTGCCGAATTCCAGCCGCTCTGAGGCGTATACGCAAAATGCCCATAACGTGTTAATCTTGCCAAAGCGATGAAGCGTTACCCCATGACAGAAAAGACTGTTTTTTTTCCGGGGCATTCCGGGAAGGCTGCCTGATGAAACCGTTGAAGCCGCCGTACCGCAAGGGAATTTATCTCTTGCCGAACATGATCACGATTTCCGCGCTTTTCTGCGGATTTTACGCGGTGGTGATGTCGCTTAACCTCGAATTCAAGCAATCAACGGTTGCTATTTTTATCGGGATGATTCTCGACAGCATGGATGGCCGCGTTGCGCGGCTGACGCATACCCAAAGCGAATTTGGAGCACAACTGGACAGCCTGTCGGATATGGTGACCTTTGGCGTTGCGCCCGCGCTGGTGGCGTATGAATGGTCTCTGAAGGGGATGGGCAGAGTAGGCTGGGTTGCCGCCTTTATCTATTGCGCCTGCGCCGCGTTGCGCCTGGCGCGTTTCAACACGAATATCGCCGTTGTTGACAAGCGTTTCTTCCAGGGTTTGCCGAGTCCGGCCGCTGCGGCTATCGTTGCGGGGTTTATCTGGCTGATGGATGACATGGGCTTTTTCGGGCGTGATTTTTACTGGACATGCTGGTGGATTACCCTGTACGCCGGGCTGACGATGGTGACCAACGTGCCGTTTTACAGCTTCAAGGAAATGAACATCCGCAAGTCGGTGCCGTTTATCGTTGTGATTGTGCTGGTGCTGATCGTGGTGACGGTTTCCGTTGATCCGCCCAAAGTGCTGTTCGGACTTTTTGTGCTGTATGGGGTATCCGGCTATATCGTGTATGTCTGGCACAAATTCCAGGGCAGGCCGGTCAGTATTGTACAAACGGAAGAAGAGGGGCTTGAAGCACCGGATTCAAAATCGGGGTAAAATAAACGCGTGAATATAACAGATGCCGGAAATCAGGCGCCTGTCATATTAAATAAAAAAGTTGCATGAACCAGTAAAGAAGCTTATAGTTTCCCGCATGTTTACCGCAAACGACATTGCTGTTGCCACTTCCCCACGCGCAAGGCGTTTCGCCCTGCCGCTATCTCTAGCGCGCGCTGCGTGCTGATCCCTTTCGTCCATAATTCGCGCTGTAATTGCCGTTCGCCGCTGGCGGACGATGTAAAAGCGTATGAACCGAGCAGAACAATTTAATCAATACCGTTTAATATCAAAAATCAAAGGAGCATGAGATGGTTTCCCGCCCAGAAGACAAAATTTATATTTTTGACACGACCTTGCGTGATGGCGAGCAGGTTCCCGGCAGTCAGTTGAATACACTGGAAAAAATAGAAATTGCGCGTGCGCTGGAAGAACTGGGGGTGGATGTGCTGGAAGCCGGGTTTCCCATGTCCAGCCCGGGCGATTTCAAATCGGTTGTCGAAATTTCCAAAGTGGTCAGAAAACCCGTGAT
>JAISIS010000168.1 GCA_031261905.1 Burkholderiaceae bacterium | reverse complement strand
GGCAGGATCAATTTTAAATTCAAACAACCCTCTCAGTGTCATCTGGCGGCGCGACTGGTCGTTAATGATCTGCGCAAATTCCTTATAGGTACTGTAGCTGTTGGCACGCGTCGCGTGCTGCAATCTTGCAATCGCATCCGGCGTAAAAAGATGCTCCTCACCCTGTTGACGGAAAGCGTACTCCCCGCCAATATCCAGCGTTTTGGCATATTTCCGTTTGTCGCCAAACGCCAGCCTATGCAGACGAAGTGATTCTTCCGCCAGATCAAAAATGCCCATGCCTTCCACGCTGGAAGCCGTACCCCGGAAATATTTGTCCACCAGCGCGCCAGACAGGCCAATGGCCTCAAATATCTGGGCTCCACAATAAGAGCGGTAAGTGGAAATTCCCATCTTGGACATGATTTTCAGCAAGCCTTTGTTAATCGCCTTGACGAAATTGGCCTGCGCCGCCTCCGGCGTCATGTCAGCAGAAAGGGAAGGTGCGATGTTGGCAAGCGTTTCCAGCGCCAGATAAGGATGCACCGCTTCCGCGCCATATCCCGCCAGCAAGGCAAAATGATGGGTTTCTCTTGCCGCGCCGGTCTCGACCACCAGCCCGGTAAGTGCCCTGACGCCTTGTGTGATCAGGTGCTGATGAATGGCGGAAACGGCCAGCAACGATGATACCGCCACCATTTCTGCATTGATCGCGCGGTCAGATACAATCAGGATGTTATGCCCGGATTTCACGGCATCCACCGCTTCCGAGCACAGCGAGGCAATATGCGCTTCAATGCCTTCACGTCCCCACGCAAGCGGATAGCAGATATTCAGTTCATAGGAGCGGAATTTGCCGTTCGTATAGGCGTCAATGCCATGGATCGCTTCCATTTCCGCAAAACCCAGCACCGGCTGGCTGACTTCCAGCCGCATGGGCGGATTGACGTTGTTGGTATCCAGCAGATTGGGCTTGGGACCGACATAGGAAATCAGCGACATCACCATCTCTTCCCTGATCGGGTCAATCGGCGGGTTGGTCACTTGCGCGAATAATTGCTTGAAATATTGGGCCAGCAGCTTTGGACGACCGGACAACACCGCCAGCGGCGCGTCATTACCCATGGAACCTACAGGTTCCTCGCCATTAAGCGCCATAGGCGACAAAATCACCTTGATGTCTTCCCGCGTGTAACCGAAAGCCTGCTGCCTGTCCAGAAGCGGTACCGGCGAAACAGGAATGTCCGTCACCCGGTCCTTCAGGTCGTGCAGATTGATGCAGACCGATTTTAGCCATGCCGGATAGGGCCGCGCATTGGCGTAAATGTTCTTGATTTCTTCATCATCAATAATCCGCCCGGCTTCCGTATCCACCAGGAACATCCGCCCCGGTTGCAAACGCCATTTTTTTATAATCCGTGATTCGGGAATAGGCAGCACACCCGCCTCGGAAGCCATCACCACCAGATCATCGTCCGTGAGAGCATAACGCGCCGGGCGCAACCCGTTTCTGTCCAGCATACCACCTATCTGACGACCATCCGTAAACGCAATGGCTGCCGGACCATCCCAGGGTTCCATCATGGCGGCATGGTATTCATAAAAGGCCCGGCGACGCTCATCCATCAGGTTATGGTTTTCCCAGGCCTCGGGAATCATCATCATAACCGCGTGCGCCAGCGGATAACCCGACATCACCAGCAATTCCAGCGCATTGTCAAAGCAGGCGGTATCGGATTGTCCTTCGTAGGTAATGGGATACAGCTTTTGCAGGTCATCTTCCAGCACCGCCGATTTCATCATCCCCTCGCGGGCACGAAGCCAGTTGAAATTACCCTTGACGGTATTGATCTCGCCATTGTGCGCCACCAGCCGGTAAGGATGCGCCAGCGGCCATTCCGGGAAGGTATTGGTAGAGAAACGCTGATGCACCATCGCCAGTGCCGACACGAAGCGCGGATCCTGCAAATCCTTGTAATAGGTTTGCACCTGGTCCGCCAGCAACAGCCCCTTGTACACAATCGTGCGCGCAGACATTGACGGCACGAAAAATTCCTTGCAGTGTTCGAGATTCAGGCTCTGGATGGCATGGCCTGCGGCTTTGCGAATAACAAAAAGCTTGCGCTCCAGCACGTCCGTCACCATCACGTCAGGACCCCGGCCAATGAAAATCTGCCGCATAACCGGTTCTTTTTCCCTGACAACCGGTGACATAGGCATCGCATCATCTACCGGCACATCGCGCCAGCCCAGCACAACCTGGCCTTCCGAGCGTACCGCGCGCTCTATTTCACGCTCGCATGCCAGCCGGGAACCGCGCTCTTTTGGCAAGAAAATCATCCCGACGCCATACTCGCCTTCAGGCGGCAACGTCGCGCCCTGCAGAGCCATCTCCTCCCGAAAATACTGATCCGGCAACTGAAGCAAAATACCGGCGCCATCGCCCATCAGCTTGTCGGCGCCCACCGCACCCCGGTGTGTGAGATTTTTCAGGATCATCAGTCCCTGCTCAATAATGGTATGGCTCTTCTTGCCTTTTATATGTGCAACAAATCCCACACCACACGCATCGTGCTCATAGGCCGGATGATATAACCCCTGTGGACGCATACTTGACTCCTCGTTTGGCTGCATTACACTCATTAACACCGCTTTTGGAACGGCAGGGCGGATATTACGCGCAGAAGCCACATTCCGCAAAAAAAATAAAGGGGTCAGAGTCAATTTAATTTACAGGCATCATGCATCCGGCAAATAAAGGGGACATAGTGATTCGTAAAGATGATGTATTGCACGCCTGTCAGATCGTCGTTTTTTTGGGTGGGCGTCCTTTTATGCCCATACGAAATAAATGGCCCGCCTGTTTTTCCAGCCCGGCCACAAATTCTGCAGGGCCAACCGGCCAGCCCTGTTCAAAGGCGCGGCTTATTCGTGCCGTCTCGTCAGAAAAAAAAGGCACGGCAATCAGCCTGTCATATGCCGCTTCACGCGCAAAAGGCGTGTTGCCCAAACCCCAATACAACGGGTGATCGTGTATCAACGGATCCTGTCTTGCGCCGGTATGGTGCGCATAGCTGGACCAGCGATAATCTGCCGGGCGGCGAACCAGCCCCTGCCAGACAGGTATCCATTCTATAAAACAACTGCAACGCAAAAAGCAGGCATCCGCCGCAACAGGAGAGGTGCGATAACGCCCTTCCCACAATGCGCCGCTACGATTATATTTCTTGTTGAAATACGGCACATAATGGCGTCCGACCCGCTGCATCATACGCGCCAGGCTGGCGGCATCATCGGGCGTAACCAGCAAATGCAACCGCACCGACATCAATGTGTATGCGTGAACGGCGGCGTTATATTGCACTGACGCCTCACGAAGCTGCTTGAGAAAGAAAAGATAGTCTTCGTCATCCAGGAAAAAAGGCTGACGGTTATGACCTTTTTGCAGAATATGGTGGGGTTGATGTGGCAAGATCAGCCGGGCGGTTCGGGCCATGGGTTTTACGCTTTCCTGCAAATGACTCTGACCCTGTTATTTTAGTGCAAATATCTCTTGAAATCGTTTATACCGTTCCTATATTTTTCCCACAGCGTTTCTTCCTGAGTAAACGTCGATTGTTGTTTAACGAGTTTTAAATGGAGGGGAACCCATGTCAAACCATCTTAAACGTATTGCGCCTTTCGGCGAATTGAGCCGTTTTGAACCGTTCCGGAATCTGGATGAAATTTTCAACGGATTCCGCCTGATGCCTGCGGCAGGCAACATGGAAATCGTGGAACCCAAAATACGGATTGACGTCAGCGAAACAGACGACGCCTATGTCGTCAAGGCAGACGCACCTGGAGTCGCCAAAGAAGATATTCAGGTTAGCGTTGACGGCAACCTGGTAACCATTGAGTTTGAAATCAAGAAGGAAACCGAGGAAAAAGAGAAAGGGAAAGTCATCCGTAGCGAACGCTACATTGGTCGCCAATCCCGCAGCTTTTCCCTTGCGCAGGATGTGGATGAAAACACATCCAAAGCGAGGTATAACAATGGCGTACTGGAGCTGACCCTGCCAAAGAAAGCAGCCTCCTCGAAAAAAATGCTGTCAGTTTCATAAATGACATATTGCCCGTTTCAGCACGGTTGCCATGCAGCCGTGCTACGGGGCACATCAACTGGCCGCCCGGTATCCTGGCGCCAAATTTCCGCGCTTTTCCATTCCGGTAAATATTTTTGATTCCTCACGGCATTTTTTGTATTAGTATTCATAAAACCGCATTGATAATGGATGGCTTATGAAGGCGGCGCGCCAATTATCACTGAGTACCTATGATCCGCATCTCTATCTTGACAGGGATATGTCGCTGCTTGCCTTTAACGCCCGTGTGCTGGCGCAGGCGGAAAACAAAAATCTGCCCGTAATGGAGCGGCTGCGCTATTTATGCATTGCCGGCAGTAACCTGGATGAGTTCTTTGAAGTCCGCACCGCCAGCCTGCACGCGCGGCGCGAATCCAACGCAAACCGCACCGCCTCGGAAATCGATGAACTGCTGCACCAGATCAGCAAGGAATGTCACGCCCTGGTTGAAAAGCAATACCACATCCTGAATCACGAGGTATTGCCATTGCTGGCAAAAAACGGCATTTACCTTCTGGGACGCCATGACAGGAACGAGGCGCAACAGGCATGGGTCAAAACATTTTTTGACGAGCACATTCGCCCGGTTATGACACCTATTGTGCTGGATCCGGCACATCCTTTCCCACAGGTAGCCAACAAGAGCCTGCATTTCATCATTGCGCTTTCCGGGAAAGACGCATTTGGCAGAGGCAGCGATATCGCCATCCTGAAAGCGCCCAGAGTGTTGCCTCGTGTTATCCGCTTGCCGGATGATCTGTCACCGGACGGTATGTCCTTCTGCCTGCTGTCTTCCATTATCTACGCCCACATTCCCGCCCTGTTTGCGCATCGTAAAGTTGTTGCCTCCTCCCAGTTCCGCGTCACAAGAGACAGTGATCTCTGGGTGGATGAGGAAGAAGTAAAAAATCTGCGGGAAGCGCTGCAAAGCAGTTTGAACAGCCGCAATTACGGCAACGCCGTCCGTCTGGAAGTCGCGGCAGACTGTCCGCGAGATCTATCGGACTTTCTGTTGCAGCAATTCCATCTGGAGCAGAAGGATGTGTATTATGCGCAGGGCCCGGTCAACGTGGTGCGCCTGTGCGAATTTTTTGATCATGTCAAAAAGCCCGACTTATATTTTCCCTCTTACACCCCCTCTGTTCTGCATGGCGCCTACAGCGGTCACTCCCTGTTTGACTCCCTGAAACAAAAGGATATTCTGCTGCACCATCCATTTCAGTCATTTCAGACGGTTATTGATTTTATAAACACTGCTGCGGCTGACCCGACCGTAATCGTCA
>JAISIS010000160.1 GCA_031261905.1 Burkholderiaceae bacterium | reverse complement strand
CACCAGCGGCGACGCGGCGGCAATTTCAAAATCCTCATCCAGGTCATCAAGTCGCAACAGTACCCGCCTGAACAGCCAGGTTGCCGAAGCGGCATTGATACAGATGGCTATGGCGGCTTTCCAGCCAAACATGCTCAACATGGCATCCATTCCCCATCCCCACTTATCGGCCACCATCAAAACCGGTGGGGCGGCATAAGGCGTCAGCACGCCTCCAATGGAGACGTTAACCAGCAAAATGGCAAAGGTCAGATACTTCATCGTTTCCGGAATGCGGCGGGAAAAATAGCGATCCCGCAGCATGATAGCTGCCAGCGTCATGGCGGCTGGCTCCGTAATGAATGATCCCAGCAATGGCACTACCGCCAGCAACAAAAAATAGTAACTGACATTCTTTGGCAAAGGGATCAGGCGATCCAGCATATTGATCAGCAAGCGTGCCGCCTGCAGGATAGGCCGCGTCCCGGCAATCACCAGGATGACAAAGACAAACAGCGGTTCGGTAAAATTCTGCGCATCCAGATAACTGACCGCCGAGGCCGATCCCTCCAGAAGCGTGAAACAACTCAACAGGATAAATGCCCAGAAGCCGAACACAATTTCAACTTCGCCCAGCAAATGCCACAACCCGGCATGGCGGGTTTCCCGGTGGGCCAGGCGAATGAAAAATTTGGTCGAAAACGTATGCAGCACCGCCAGGAGAAAAATAGCGGCCCCGATATATTCAATCCACGGTGACTGAAACATGGGCTAAACAATCCTTAACAAATAAAGCGTCTGGCGGGCAGGCATTCCGATTTTGAAATATCTGCGCAACATCAGACGCCATGTATTGTAAACTGGATTAGCTGCGCCAACGTGAATTGATTCCCGCGCCTGGCGGCATTACACTGCTTTTTTGTTCATACGGTAAATTTCCGGAAACCGTTTTCTTTCTTGACCCACAACATGCCATCCGAATTTGATATTATCGCCCGATTCTTCACACGTCCCACCCCTACCGCCACTCTGGGTATTGGTGATGATTGCGCGCTGCTGTTATCCCGTCCAGATATGCTGACGGCCATTTCATGCGACATGCTGGTATCCGGCATTCATTTTTTTGCCGACACCGACCCTCGCCAGTTGGGACACAAATCGCTTGCAGTGAACCTGTCTGACCTGGCGGCCATGGGCGCACGGCCTGTGGCCTTTACGATGGCCCTGGCACTGCCCGCGCCTGACGAAGCATGGCTTAAACCTTTTTCCGAAGGTCTCTTTGCGGTGGCGGAACAATATCGTTGCGAGCTGATTGGCGGAGATACCACGCGCGGCCCGTTAAATATATGCGTCACCATTTTTGGGGAAACACCGGTAAACGAAGTATTAAGAAGGGATCAGGCACAGCCAGGTGATGATATTTGGGTATCGGGCGTGCTGGGGGAAGCCCGCGTGGCGCTGGAATTCCTGAAAGGCAGCATATCGCTGGAACCAGCTCTTCGGGAGGCTGCCCTGACACGTCTTCAGATGCCCACTCCCCGTGTGGCGCTGGGCATGGCTATTCGCCAGCGTGCGCATGCCGCCATTGATCTTTCAGATGGCCTGATTGGCGATTTATCGCACATTCTGAGCCGCTCCAAAGTAGGTGCCACCCTGAATATTGACGCACTGCCCGCTGGCCCGGCACTTGCAGGCCAGGCGCAGGATTTCCGCCTGCGCTGCCTGCTCGCGGGTGGCGATGATTATGAATTATGTTTTACCGCGCCACCAGACAGCCGGAACGCTATCCTGGAGGCTGCCCATAAAACTGACACACCAGTAACCCGTGTTGGTGTCATTGAACCCACATCCGGCCTGAGGCTACTCAACGCCAAAGGAGAAGCGCAAACATTTAGGCATACTTCCTTTGATCACTTTCTAAACTCATGAGCGATTCCAACTATCAGCCAACAGGAATCCGGCCTGACCTGCGCTTTCTTTTATCGCATCCGGCCCACATGATTTCACTGGGTTTTGGCAGCGGCCTGTCTCCCGTGATGCCAGGCACTGTCGGCACCCTGTTTGGATGGCTGGTTTTTCATGGGCTGACGGCGTTATGGCCTGCCTGCTTTACCCGGCTGACCTGGATTATCATCACGACTGCGGGATTCTTATTAGGCATCTGGTCCTGCACAAAAAGCGGAAACGCCCTGAACAGCACGGATGACGGCAGCATGGTCTGGGATGAAATAATCGGCATCTGGCTGGTTTTGCTGGTCATCATGCCGACCTCCCTTCTGGCGGAATGCATTACTTTTATTCTGTTTCGCCTCTTTGACATGACCAAACCGCCTCCGATCCGGCAAGTTGATGCTCGCGTAAAAGGCGGACTGGGTGTAATGCTGGACGATATACTGGCTGCCATTTACACGTTGCTGGCTTACGCGTTATGGGTTTCTTTCTTTCCTGCATACGGGTGAGGCAACACATGAAGGCTGATACTTTCAAATTAGCAGTTGATCTCGGTCACGAATTGGCGGAAAGGCATCAAATACTCGTGACTGCCGAATCCTGTACCGGCGGCGGCCTCGCCAGCGCCATTACCGATGTGCCGGGCGCATCCCAATGGTTTGACTGTGGTTTTGTCACTTATTCCAACCTGTCCAAAACCCGTATGCTGGCGATACCGGATACCCTGATCCGGCAATATGGCGCCGTCAGCGAAGCCGTGGCTCTGTCCATGGCAAAAGGCGCGCTGGATATGAGCAACGGCACGCTTGCCATTGCGACAACCGGCATAGCCGGGCCTGATGGCGGCACAACGGAAAAACCGGTGGGAATAGTCTGGTTTGGCCTGGCAAACCGCAACCATGCCTATGCCGTGCGGCAATTATTTTCAGGAGATCGGGAAGTTGTCAGACGCCAAAGCATACGGCATGCCGTCCAAATGCTGCTTACCTTTCTCAGGACGAAGCAAGTTTCCTTCTGAGCCGTGCTGTGGGCAGTATACTCCTGACACACTCCCTAATTGCCACCAGTTGAATTTTCTCCGCGAGATGATGCCGAGCGGAAGAAATATCAGCCATTTTTATGTATTGAGACTCCTCCCGGCAATTTTAGCGTGACATTACACTAACTGGACTTTCCATATGCCGGAAAAGAAAAGACCCGGCCCGCATTTAGCAGGCCGGGAATCATAAACAACACTTTGTCACTTCAGTACGGATTTCAGCGTTTTGCCGATTTCGCCCGGATTTTTCGTAACCCGGATACCACAGGCTTCCATGACTTCCAGTTTTTCCTGCGCCGTACCCTTGCCGCCTGAAATAATGGCGCCGGCATGGCCCATGCGTTTTCCCGGAGGGG
>JAISIS010000153.1 GCA_031261905.1 Burkholderiaceae bacterium | reverse complement strand
CGGGATTCCTCGGCCAGTTCCCTGCCGACATCAGGACGCATACCGGCGCCCAGCCCGGTATCGCCAATCTGGATGATATTGTGCGCGCTGGAATGGGACAGAGCTTGCGCATCCGTGTTGGCGGCGATGAATTCAACGCCTGATACCCCCTTGTTGATCATGTGCTGGATCGCATTGCCTCCAGCTCCCCCGACACCGACCACCTTGATGACGGTACCCAGTGTTGCGCTGTCAATCATTTCAAAATTCATCATGCTTCTCCCTGTCAAGAAATACCCCGTTCAATCATTACTAACCCCAAAACCTAAAAATTTCCTGCAAACCATTCTTTAATCCGTTGCCACATTTTTTTGAAGAAACCTTCCTGCTGCGTAACGATTGCGCCGCGCGCATGCTGTTTTCTGGCTTCATGCAGCAAGCCGTGTGCCGTTGAATAACGCGGGTTGCTCACCATATCGGAAAGCGGCCCCTGGTATCTGGGTAAACCCACTCTTGCCGGCTTTAAAAAAACGTCTTCCGCCAGCGCGGTCATGCCCGGCATCAGGGCCGATCCGCCAGTCAGTACTACGCCGGATGACAGCACTTCCTCGTATCCTGATTCCCGGACTACCTGCAAGGCCAGCGCAAAGAGTTCCTCAACCCGCGGCTCGATGACTGCTGCCAGCATTTGCCGTGCCAGAGCGCGCGGTCGCCTGTCTCCCAGTCCCGGTACTTCAATCGTTTCGGCAGGGTCAACCAGTACCTGTTTGGCGACACCAAACCGGCGCTTGATGTCTTCTGCTTCCTGCGTTGGCGTACGCAGAGCCATGGCGATATCATTGGTGATCTGGTCGCCCGCAATGGGAATGACGGCGGTATGGCGGATTGCGCCTTCCGTGAATACGGCAATGTCGGTGGTGCCTCCTCCAATATCAATCAGCACAACACCCAGTTCCTTTTCGTCCGGCGTCAGCACGGCATCGGCTGACGCCATAGGCTGGAGCATCAGGTCTGTAACTTCCAGGCCGCAGCGTCGTACGCATTTCACGATGTTCTGTACAGCAGGAACAGCGCCGGTGACGATGTGGACCTTGGCTTCAAGACGGATGCCGCTCATGCCGATCGGCTCGCGCACGCCTTCCTGGCTGTCCACGATAAACTCCTGTGAAACAGTGTGCAGAAATTGCTGATCATTAGGGATGTTGACGGCTTTTGCCGTTTCGATGACCCGGCTGACATCCGCCGCCGTGACTTCCTTGTCCTTGATGGCCACCATGCCTCGTGAGTTGAAGCTGCGGATGTGGCTGCCCGCGATGCCTGCATACACGTTTTTGATCTTGCAGTCCGCCATGAGTTCTGCTTCCTCCAGCGCGCGCTGAATGGATTCGACGGTGGCTTCGATATTGACGACAACGCCCTTTTTCAGGCCCCTGGATTCATGCTGTCCCAGACCGATGATCTCGTGTTGCCTGTCATCCGCTATCCGGGCGACAAGAGCCACGACCTTGGAGGTGCCAATGTCAAGCGCCACTATTATTTTTTTCAGGTCTTTAGTCATGGTTGTCTGTTTAGTTCTTTTCCTGTCCGGCGATAACCGGCGCCAATCCTTCCGCTTTCAGCGCCAGTCCGTTCGGATACCGCAAATCAATACTTTTCATTCCATTTTTCAGTTGTGCAGCCAGCCGGGGATAAACCGCCAGCAGGCGTTTCATTTGTCCACGCATGGCGTTCTTTTCCTGCTCCTGTCCAAAGCGTACGGTGAGGCCGTTGTCCAGCGTTGTCCGCCAGGCATAGCGATCCGATAAGGCCAGTAATACCGGTGTTACGCCTATCGTGGCAAAGTCGCGCTGCAATTCTTCATATCGCGTTACTACATCCTTTCCGCTTCCTTCCGGACCATAAAAGCGCAACAAAAATCCTTCAGACTCCGCTTCCGCCAGGTTGACGGTAAACACATCACCCTTGACTGACAGGAGCTTGCCATCATCTCCCCAGGTGCCCAGCGGTTTGTGTTCTTCAACCAGCACCAACAGCTCGTTTGGCCATTTGCGCCGGACTGCCACATCCCTGACCCACGGCACGGCCCGGAAGGCTTCCCTGACGGCATCCAGATCTACCGTAAAGAAGTTGCCTTTGATCCGTGGCGTCGCGATGCCACGGATCGTCAGGGCGTTGACGTGCCGTAACGGCTTTCCTTCCGCTTCCTGCACCTGGATAACCTTCAGCGAGAAGAAGGGTTTCCGGGCAAACCATACAAAACAGGCGGCCAGCACGATAATGGCGCACAGCGAGAAAATCGCGTTTGCCATACCGTTCAATAATCTGGCGTCATGCCACATAAAAGACCTCAGTTTCCGGTTGATCCGTCATGTTGCATCTGATCCAGCGTTGCCGCTTCCAGGAGCATCATGCATAGTTCTTCATAATCAATGCCTGCCGCGCGCGCCGCCATCGGCACCAGCGAATGGTCTGTCATGCCGGGAGAAGTGTTCATCTCCAGCAGGAAAGGCTTGCCGTCCGAAGCGCGCAACATGATATCCGCACGACCCCAGCCACGGCATCCCAGCAGCCTGTAGGCCTGGAGGGTGTACTCCTGTATCTGCTTTTCAGCGGATGCGTCCAGACCGCTGGGACACAAATATTGCGTTTCATCGCTGAAATACTTGTTCTGATAATCGTAGTTGGCGCCGGGCGCGATAATCCGAACCAGCGGCAGCGCCTGGGGCTGTCCGCGAATATCCAGAACGGCGCATGTCAGTTCCATGCCATCAATGAACTCTTCGGCAAAAACCGATGCGTCATACCGGGCCGCCAGTGTGTAGGCTTCCGGCAGTGCGTCTATGGTTTTTACACGCGTCAGCCCCAGCGTTGAGCCTTCATGGGCGGGCTTCACAATCAGGGGTAGTCCAAGCTCCGCTGCTACCGCACCCCAGTCCGATTGTGGCGAAAGCGCGATATGCCGGGGTGTAGGCAATGCTTCCGACAGCCAGATCCGCTTTGTCATGACCTTGTCCATTGCCAGGGAGGAAGCCATGACGCCTGATCCGGTATAGGGAATATCCAGTTGCTCCAGTGCGCCCTGTATACTGCCGTCTTCTCCGTAGCGGCCATGCAGCGCAATGAAAACCCGGTCAACTTTTTCTGCCGCCAGTTCAGCCAGCGTCCGTCTGCCGGTATCAAAGGGAACCGCGTTCACGCCTTTTCTGAGCAAGGCGTTAAGCACGCCGTTGCCGGAGTTGAGAGAAATCTCACGTTCCGCAGAGCGCCCTCCCAACAGGACACCGACCTTGCCGAGTTTTTCTGCCCGATTGTTGTTCATGATTGTTCTCCGGACATTTCCATCAATTTCGCTGGAACACGGCTGATTGCACCCGCTCCCATCACAACGACCACATCACCATCCTTCACCACATTGAGAATGGAGGCAGGCATTTCATCCATATCCTCCACAAAAACCGGGTCCACCTTGCCTGCCACCCGGATAGCGCGTGAAAGCGAGCGTCCGTCCGCCGCGACAATCGGAGGCTCTCCGGCGGGATGCACTTCCGCCAGCAGAAGGACATCCGTTGCGGACAGCGATTTCACAAAGTCTTCAAAAAGATCACGCGTACGCGTGTAACGATGCGGCTGGAAAGCCAGCACCAGGCGACGGTCCGGATAAGCACCGCGCGCGGCGGCAATCGTTGCGGTAACTTCTGCCGGGTGGTGCCCGTAATCGTCAATCAGCTCGATCTTGCCGCCAGCTTTCTTTTGGGTCTTGGGCAACCGGATTTCTCCGAGCCGGGAGAAACGGCGATTGACGCCGGTAAAGCCTTCCAGCGCTTTCTGTGTCGCCGTATCGGGAATGCCCAGCTCGCGGGCGATGGCAACGGCAGCGCAGGCATTTTGTACATTGTGCATTCCCGGCTGATTCAGGCGAACCTTCATGTCGGGATATCCGCGCTGCCGGACGGTAAACAGCATCATGGTTCCCTGCGCGCCGGCATCAATCGCCCGGACGTCCGCGTTTTCGTGAAAACCATAAGTCGTTACCGGCTTGGAAATGAAAGGTTTGATCTCGCAGACGCTGTTGTCGTCAATGCAGATGACGGCTCTGCCATAAAAAGGCAGACGTTGCGTAAATTCGATAAATGCCTGTTTGAGCCGGGTGAAGTCATGTCCATAGGTGTCCATGTGATCCGCGTCAATATTGGTGATGACTTCAATGACTGGATAAAGGTTCAGGAACGAGGCATCGGATTCATCAGCTTCCGCTACGATAAAATCACCTTTCCCCAGCGCGGCGTTTGCGTTCAGGCTGTTCAGTCGCCCGCCAATCACAATTGTGGGATCAAAGCCGCCTTCAGCCAGCACGCTGGCTACCAGGCTGGTGGTGGTGGTTTTTCCATGTGTTCCGGCAATGGCAATACCGCGTTTCAGGCGCATGAGTTCGGCCAGCATGACGGCGCGAGGGACAATCGGAATGCCTTTTTTGCGTGCGGCCTGCACTTCGGGGTTGTCCTGTGTGACGGCGGATGAGATCACTACGGCATCCGCCGCTTCGATATAGTCGGTGTGATGTCCCTGCATCACGCGTACACCAAGGCGCTGGAGCCGCTGTGTGGCCGCGTTGCTGCTGAGATCGGAGCCGGAAACGCTGTAACCCAGGTTGAACAGCACCTCGGCGATACCGCTCATGCCGCTTCCGCCAATCCCGACAAAATGAATGTTTTTGACTTTGTATTTCATATCCGTTCAATCAAATGGTTCTGTTCGCCAGGTGTTCCAGTTCTTCCGCAATCCGTTCACTGGCGTCACGCCTGCCCAGGGTATAAGCCGTTTCAGCCATTGCCTGGCATTGTTCGCGAGTCGTACTGTGCAGAAGTGCCGCGAGATGTTCCGGCGTCAGTTTTTCCTGCGGCAGATGTATGGCCGCCCGGTGTGCCGCCATATACGCGGCATTGTCACGCTGATGTGATGTGCTGGAAGCAATAAAGGGCACCAGTACGCTTGCCAAACCCGCCGCCGCCAGTTCGGAAACCGTAATGGCGCCTGCCCGGCAAATCACCAGATCGGCCTGTGCATAGCGTGAAGCCATATCCTCGATAAACTCAACGACTTCCGCTTCGACCTGTGCCGCCAGATACGCCAGCCGGACATTTGCCGAATGTGCCTTGCCGGTCTGGTGAAGCACTTTCGGGCGCGCCTCCTGCGGCAGGAGGGCCAGTGCGGCAGGGAGACATTCATTCAGGGGGAGTGCACCCAGGCTACCGCCAATCACCAGCACATTAAGCGGCCCGCTCCTTCCGGCATAGCGCTCCTTTGGATCGGGCAGGGCGGCAATATCATGCCTGACAGGATTTCCCGTCAGTACACCTTTTTCCTGCATGATTTCCGGACTGCCGGGAAAACCGAACAGGATGCGTTTGGCAACCGGCAAAAGCGCCTTGTTTGACAGCAGCAAACCGGCGTCCGCATTCATTAGCACCAGCGGCGCACCCGTTATCCGGCAGGCAAAACCGCCCGGTACGGTTACATATCCGCCCATGCCCATGACCAGATCAGGCTTGCGGCGGCGCAGAATGGCGAGGCAGACGGCCATGCTGGTCAGCAGCTTTATGCCGCCGGTAATCGTATGCATCAGTCCTTTGCCACGCATACCGGCAAAATCAATGCTGTCCAACTCAATGCCCTGTGCCGGAGCCAGCGTGTTTTCCATGCCATGACGTGTTCCCAGCCAGGTTACCAGCCACCCTCTTTCACGCATGACACGCGCGATGGCCAGGCCGGGAAAGATGTGTCCGCCGGTACCTGCTGCCATAATCAACAAGCGTTTTGGGCTATTCATGGGATCGCCCTCCCCGCATGATCCGGCGATTCTCGTAATCCACACGCATCAGAATCGCCAGGCCAACACAATTGATCAGTATTCCCGAACCGCCATAACTCATCAGGGGCAGGGTCAGTCCTTTGGTGGGCAGCAGGCCGAGGTTGACGCCCATGTTGATGAAGGCCTGTATGCCAATCCAGACGGCGATTCCCTGCGCCACCAGTCCGGCAAAAATCTGGTCCATGGCGATCGCCTGCCTGCCGATATCAAAGGCACGTTTGACCAGCCAGTAGAAAAGCAGTACTACCACCACTACGCCGACAAATCCGAATTCTTCCCCGATGACGGCCATAAGGAAGTCAGTATGCGCTTCCGGCAGGTAGTGCAGTTTTTCCACGCTGCCGCCAAGACCCACGCCAAACAGTTCCCCCCGTCCGAACGCGATCAGTGAATGGGAGAGCTGATAGGCCTTGCCCATCGCGTTTGCACCATCCCAGGGATCCAGGTACGCGAATATGCGTTCCCTTCGCCAGGGCGACAGCATGATGACGGCGGTGAATATGCCGATCAGCGTGGTGATGATGCCGCAGAACCATACATTGTTGAATCCGCCCAGGAAAAGGATGCTCATGGCAATGGTGACAATAACCACAAACGCGCCCAGGTCAGGCTCCAGCAGCAACAATAAGCCAATCAGCCCCAGCGCAACGGCCATAGGCAAAAAGCCCTTGCTCAGCCTTTTCATGACATCCTGTCGTCGTACCGTATAGCTTGCCGCGTAAAGTACGATAAACAGTTTCATCAGCTCGGAGGGTTGCAGGTTGAATATTCTGAACGGCAACCACCGGCGCGCGCCGTTGACTCCCTTGCCGATACCGGGGATCAGCACCAGCACCAGAAGAATCAGCGTCAGCACAAAGAAGTGCGGCGCGTATTTTTGCCAGAAACTCATGGGGATACGGAAAACGACAAACACGGCGCACAGACCAAGCAAGATGAAAATGGACTGGCGCATAAGGAAATGAGTGGGCCGGTAATTGGCGTATTTGGGCGCATCCGGCAGAGCAATCGAGGCTGAATACACCATGACAAGCCCCAGCAGCATCAGGGCAAGTGCCACACCAAGCAGATGGCGGTCAAAGTGCATCATTTTCGAGCGCTGCTCAAAAGAAACCGGTTGCAGGCTGAAGCCCGTGAACCCCTCAAACCATTTCCTGACTGTGTTCATAGGACCACCTCGCCGCGCGACAACGCCATTTCCCTGACCGCCGAGACAAATACTTCCGCCCGGTGCGCATAGTTGCGGAACATGTCCATGCTGGCGCAGGCGGGGGACAGCAGTACCACATCACCCTCATCTGCCGCGCCTGCCGCGCGCTTTACTGCCTGTTCCAGCGACTCGCACAATACCATTTCAGCACTGCCCGGCTTCAGCGCCTTTTCGATAAGGGCGGCGTCTTTGCCTATCAGCAGAACCGTGCGGACATATTTGGAAACCGGCAGCGCCAGCGGGCTGAAATCCTGATCCTTGCCATCGCCTCCCGCAATCAGCAAAAGCCTTTTCCGATTGCCGCCCATTTCCATTCCCAGGCTTTCCACGGCGGCAACAGTCGCGCCGACATTGGTTCCCTTGCTGTCGTCAATGTAACTGACGCCGGATACCGTCATGACACTTGTCATGCGGTGCGCTTCTCCACGATAAGCTCTTAACGCATGCAGGAGCGGCGCCAGCGGCAAGCCGATGGCGCGGCACAGCGCCAGTGCTGCCAGCGCGTTGCCCGCGTTATGACGTCCGCGGATATGCAGTGCCGCCACCGGCATCAGGTTCTGGAGCGACAGATCAGGCGGGGAAGCGTTTTTACGGGAGGCGTACACTTCGGTCTCACGTGGTTGCATCACACACAGCCAGTCCATGCCACGGTTGTTATGAATACCAAAATCTCCTGCGCGCACCGGTTCATTCATTCCGAAGGTCACCAGGCGGTGATCCGGGGACGCCATAGCCATGACCCGGCTGTCGTCCCGATTCAGCACCTGGATGGTTGAGGCGCCAAATATGCGCCGCTTGGCGTCCGAGTAGGCTGTCATCGTTCCATGCCAGTCGAGATGATCCTGCGTGACATTCAGCACGGTTGCCGCGTCCGCGTTCAGACTGTAAGTGCTCCATAGCTGGAAGCTGGACAGTTCCAGCACCCAGATATCCGGCAGGGTATCCGCTTCCAGTGATTCCCGCAGGACATCCAGTACAGCCGGGCTGATATTACCCGCCACTTTGACGCTTTTGCCCGCTGCCGCGCACATTTTGCCCGTCAGGCTGGTGACGGTGGTCTTGCCGTTCGTGCCGGTGATGGCAAGAACGCCGGGACGGTAACCCCGCTTTTCCCGCAAGGCGGCAAGCGCCTGGGCGAAAAGCTCAATTTCGCTCCAGAACGGGATATTTCCGGCCTGAAGCAGCGGCAACAGTCCGGCAAGTTCCCGGCCAGGCATCAGGCCCGGGCTGACGGCAAGCATATCCACACTTTCCAGCAACTTCCCGGTAAAAGGCCCGCCACAAAATTCCGCCGCAGGCAGCATCTGTTGCAGGGCGTCCAGCCTTTCGGGGCCTTCACGGGTATCGGCCACGCGCACGTTCGCGCCGCAGCGCGCCAGCCAGCGCGCCATTGCCATTCCCGACTCGCCGAGTCCCAGTACCAGTGCCTTTTTGCCCGCGTAATCCATATATCAGCGCAATTTCAGTGTTGATAGTCCCAGCAGGACCAGCATCATCGTAATAATCCAGAAGCGCACGACAACCTGCGTTTCTTTCCATCCTTTTTGCTCAAAGTGGTGATGCAGCGGCGCCATCAGGAAGATGCGCCGTCCGATGCCATAACGTTTTTTGGTGTATTTGAAAAACATCACCTGCATCATCACGGAAATGGTTTCGGCAACGAAGATGCCGCCCATAATGAACAACACAATCTCCTGCCTGACAATGACGGCAATAACACCCAATGCCCCGCCCAGCGCCAGTGCACCCACATCGCCCATGAACATTTGCGCCGGGTAGGCGTTAAACCAGAGGAAGCCCAGCCCGGCCCCTGCCATTGCGCCACAGAAAATCAACAGTTCTCCCGTACCCGGGATAAAGGGAATAAACAGGTAATGCGCATAAGTGAAGTTACCGGTCAGATAAGCGAAGATGCCAAGCGCCGAGCCAACCATGATGGTGGGCATGATGGCGAGCCCGTCAAGCCCGTCCGTCAGGTTGACCGCGTTGCTGGAACCAACGATGACAAAATAGGTCAGCGCGATGAATCCCCAGATACCCAGCGGATAGCGTATTGTCTTGAAGAAGGGCACAATCAGGTCGGCTCTGGGCGGCAGATCCGCATCCAGCCCGGAGCGTATCCATTCCACAAAGAGGCTCCATACCTCCTGGTTGTTCTGACCGGAGACGGCGAAGGCCAGGTAGATGGCAGCCAGGAGGCCAATCAGCGATTGCCAGGCATATTTTTCCCTGGATGACATGCCTTTCGGGTTTTTGTACACGACCTTGCGATAATCATCCACCCATCCGATTGCGCCGTATCCCAGTGTCACAATCAGCACAACCCAGATAAAGCGATTGGAGAGATCACACCACAACAATGTTGAAAGGCCGATGCCGATCAGGATGAGTACGCCTCCCATGGTTGGCGTACCGGATTTGGCCAGATGCGTCTGCGGGCCATCCTGCCGCACGGCCTGCCCCACCTTGAGACGCGTCAGCAGACGGATGACGGAAGGTCCCGCAATCAGCCCGATTGTCAGCGCGGTCAGCGAGGCGAATACGGCGCGGAACGTGATATATCCGAAAACCCGCATCCAGCCAATATCCTGCTGAAAGTGTTGTGCCAGCCAGTGAAGCATGCGTCTATTTATCCTCTCTCAATCAAATCATGAATCACGCGCTCCATCTTCATAAAGCGCGATCCTTTTACCAGGATCGTTGCAGAAGGTGAAGATACCTCCCGCAGGCTTTTCGTCAGTTGGCCGATATCCTCAAAGTGCCTCGCCGCCGCGCCATAAGCGCTGGCGGCATGGCGGGCCAGTTCGCCCAGCGTGTACAGGCGCTCAATCCCTTTTTCACGGGCATAGGCGCCAACTTCCTCGTGAAAGCGCGAGCCCTGGCTGCCTACTTCTCCCATATCTCCAAGCACCAGTACACGGGGCGTGTCCGTTTGCGCCAGCACATCAATAGCCGCCAGAACCGAATCCGGGTTCGCGTTGTAGGTATCGTCAATCAGCTTCGCGCCATTGGCGGCCATCCGGTACTGCAAGCGGCCATTGACAGGCAGGAAGGATTCCAGCCCGCGGACAATGGCAGTACCGCCAAGACCAATGGCATGGCAGGCCGCTATGGCGGCCAGCGCGTTATGGGCATTGTGCCGTCCGGCCACTTGCAGCCGGATTGACGACTGCGAGTTGTCTGTGTGGACATCCAGGCGGTTCGCACGCTGATCGTACGTGCCTTTTATCAGCGCCTTTTCCTGGAAACCAAAGGTCACAATCTGCCGGGAGCCCTTTTCTTTCGCCATTTGTTCCCACAAACCGGCAAAAGCGTCTTCGGCGGGAAACACCGCCACGCCATCCGGGGGCAGCGCGCGAATGACGCTGCCGTTTTCTTCCGCAACTGCCCGGACACTTTGCATAAACTCCTGATGTTCCCGCTGGGCGTTATTGATCAGGCCAACCGTGGGTTGCGCCATATCGGCAAGGATTGCGATTTCGCCGGGATGGTTCATCCCCAGTTCAATGACCGCTGCCTGATGTGTGTTTTCCAGCAGGAAGAGTGTTTGCGGCACGCCGATCTCATTGTTCAGGTTGCCTGCGGTTGCCAGAAAACGGGATTCTCCGTAGGCTTCGCGGAATATGGATGCGATCATTTCCTTGACGGTGGTTTTGCCGTTGCTGCCGGTGACGCCAATCACCGGCAACGTAAATCGTTGTCGCCAGTGCTTTGCCATTTCACCCAGCGCCAGGCGGGTATCCGCAACCAGCAGTGCGGGCAGCGGAAATGCATCCGGCAGACGCTCGGCCACTACGGCAGCCACGCCTGACGAAATCAGCCCGGGCAGAAAATCATGCGCGTCAAAGCGCTCGCCCCGGATGGCCACGAACAAGACGCCCGCGCCAGCCGTGCGGCTGTCGGTTGAAACGCCATCAAAGGCTGTATCGCCTCCTTGCATCCGGCTGCCAGGAATCCATGCGTGAATATCGCTGAGGCGCGCTTTCATGGTTGGCCTCTTTTCATGGTTTCAAAGGCAGCCAGTGCCAGTGCGGCATGATCCGCATCGGCAAAGGGATACTTGACACCCTGCACTTCCTGCCAGGCCTCATGTCCTTTCCCGGCGAGAAATATCACATCATTGGGCATCGCCTGCCTGACGGCCTGAAGAATGGCGGAGGCGCGGTCTTCCAGGACAGTGACCGCTTTCGTCATGCCCGACAGGATATCCTTGATAATTTGGCCTGGCTCCTCGCTGCGCGGGTTGTCGCTGGTGACAATAATGTGATCCGCGCTTTCTGCCGCCCTGCCCATTTCCCCGCGTTTGCCTTTATCACGATCACCGCCGCATCCAAATACGCACCACAGTTCGCCCTTTCGATCGCTTGCCACGGTGCGCAACGCCGCCAGCCCTTTTCCCAGAGCGTCCGGGGTATGGGCATAATCAATGACAACCAGTGGCGCGCGATCTCCGCCAAGCGGCTGCATACGGCCTGGCGGAGGTTGTAATTTTGAGACAAGCGGAATGATGGTTTCCCATGTTGTACCGGTTGTCAGCAGCACACCCAGTGTGCCAAGCACATTACTGACATTAAAATTGCCGAGCAGGCGGGTTTTGATCCGGGATTGTCCGTAGGGTGAGTGCAGCAGGAAGGTTGTTCCGCCCGCGAGGGCATGGATTTCCGAAGCGTCCAGTACCGGCAGATCATCCGCTTTTTCACCTGTTATCGTATAACCCAGCAATCCGGGCCGATCGGCTGAGGCCAGTTCCAGTACCCATTCCCTGCCTTTTGCGTCATCCAGATTCATGATGCTGTGTTTCAGGCCAGGCCAGTCAAACAGCTTCCGCTTGGCGGCAGCATATTCCGTCATATCCTTGTGATAATCCAGATGATCGCGCGTGAAATTCGTATAAAGCGCCACGTCAATATTCAGGCCATTCAGCCTCCCGGCCTCAATGCCAATGGAGGAAGCTTCAATCGCCACACAGGAAACACCCGCCTGGAGCAATCCGGACAGCCGCCGTTGCAATTGCAGTGGCTCCGGCGTGGTATAACCGGTCGCATCCGGGCTACCCGCCTGTCCATCCACAAAGACGGTTACGCCCAGCGTACCGATGACAGCCGTTTTACGTCCGGTGCGGGACAGCATTTCGCCAATCCATTGCGCGCAGGATGTCTTGCCGTTGGTGCCTGTTATTGCCGCCACAAACAGGGAAGTGGAAGGATGCTCATACCAGGCGGCTGCAATCGGCCCGGCAAGCGCCTGCAATCCGTTTACCGCAAGATGCGGCACCTGCCACGCATCTTCCCACACAAAATCCGCCTGCTCGTATATAACAGCTTTGGCACCGCTCGCAATGGCATGGGCGATGTAGGCACGCCTGTCGGCGCCATCTCCCGGATACGCAAAGAAAACGGCAGCACCTTGTGCTGCGGATATCTCGCGCGAGTCCGCAAAGAGATCTCCGGCAGGGATGATCTTGCGCAACCATTCCACAGCAGCCTTGATCTGTGACTCGCGCGTGCTCATAGGCTCTCCCTGGGACCATCCTGCGGGATAATAATATTCGTCACAGACGAATCAGGCGGCACGTCCATAGCCCTTAACGTATCGGCCATGATCTTTGAAAAAACGGGAGCGGCCACGTCGCCGCCGTAATATTTTCCTGCGGAAGGCTCATCAATCATGACGGCCACGATAACCCGGGGATTGGAGGCAGGCGCGAACCCTACAAAGGAAGCGACATACTTTTTAACGTACTCATTGCCTTCCAGCTTTTTCGATGTGCCGGTTTTCCCGGCAACCCGATATCCGGGAACCTGCGCTCTGGGTGCGGTCCCCATAGGACCTGCCGCGACTTCCAGCATCCCGCGCACGGTTCTGGCAGTTTTTTCAGAGATGACCCGATAACTGGCGGGCTGCTGATCAACCCGTAAAAGGGAAAGCGGTTCCATATCGCCATCCCGGGCAAAAATCATATAGGCGCGCGCCACCTGCATCAGCGAAACCGCAATGCCGTGCCCATAACTTATGGTCGCCTGTTCCACGGGGCGCCATGACTTGTATGGCCTGACGCGTCCGGCGGTGGTGCCCGGGAAACCGAATTCCGGTTGCATACCCAGGCCCAGGGAGGTAAACATTTCCCACATATCCTTTGGCTGCATATGCAGCGCGATTTTGGCTGTGCCGACATTGGAGGATTTTTCCAGCACCTGCGAAACAGAAAGCAGGCCATGCGGGTGGGAATCGCCTATGGTGGCGGTGCCGATAACCATCTTGCCGGGGGCGGTCTGGATTTGGGTTTGTGGCGTGATATGGCCTTTTTCCAGTCCCAGCGCGATCGTGAAAGGTTTCAGTGTAGAGCCTGGCTCATACACATCCGTCAGTGCCCGGTTGCGGAGCCATGCGCCTTTTCGCTGGTTGCGGTCGTTCGGGTTATATGTCGGCAGGTTTGCCATGGCAAGCACTTCGCCCGTACGGGCATCCAGCACTACCACTGCGCCCGCCTTGGCCTTGTGCAGCGTGACTGCATCCTTGAGCTGCTTGTAAGCGATATACTGGATGCCGCTGTCAATGGACAATACCAGATCGTTGCCGTCCCGGGGTTCCTTGACCGCCCGTATATCTTCCACAATATTGCCCAGGCGATCTTTAATCACACGCCGACTGCCGGTAATGCCGGAAAGCGTTTTCTGTGAGGCCAGTTCCATCCCTTCCTGACCGATATCCTCTATGTTGGTAAATCCGACAATGTGGGATACCACCTCTCCTTCCGGGTAGTAACGTTTGTACTCCTTGCGGGCCTGGATGCCCTTGATGCCGAGCCGGAGAATGGCGTCCGCGTCATTCATCTCCACCTGACGCTTAAGGTAAACAAAGGTGCGATCAGAATCCAGACGTTCGTAAAGATGCTTTTCGTTGATATTCAGGAGGCGCGCCAGTTCCTTCAGCTTGTCCTTCGGCTGTGACAGCACATCGTCCGGTATGGCCCAGATAGCCCTGACCGGAATACTGGATGCCAGTACCTTGCCGTTGCGGTCCATAATTTTTCCGCGCGTGGCGGGCAATTCCAGCGTGCGGGCATAACGGGATTCACCCTGCTTTTGAAGAAATTCGGTTGACAGCACCTGAAGCCAGAGCGCGCGTGCTATCAGGCACATGAAGATCAGGAAAAAGAAGAAGAGGGCAATATGAGAACGCCACTTTGACAGGCGAATTTTCAATTCGGAAGTGGTATCGGAGAAAGAAACCCCCTGTGTCGCAGAGGGCTGTGAATTTCCCGGGAATTTCATCATGCGCATCATTTGACCGTCACCGTCATAAAGCGCGTATTGGCTGGCGTAACGTGCACCATGTTCAGGTCACGTGTGGCGCTGGCTTCAATGCGGGCAGGTTTTCCCAGGGCGGACTGGTCAAGCTGTAGCTGTGCCCATTCCACCTCCAGTTGGCGGGCCTGCGCCAACTCAAATTCCAGTTCGACAAACAGTTTGCGGGACCGGTAGCGCACGTTCACCAGCATCAGCGCGCAGATCACCAGGGCAACAACCAGTATGATTTGCAGATGTCCGCTTCTCATGTGCCGCCTCCGGAAAGGACAACACGCTCAACGATGCGCAACATGGCCGAGCGGGCGCGGGGGTTGGCGGTAATTTCTGCGGAAGAGGGCTTTTTTTTGCCCAGGAGCTTCATTTCGGCGTGCGGCAGTTCCGAGGCGCGGATAGGCAGGCGGCGATCCGGCTGGCGGACAAGTGCCTTACCGGTGAAAAAACGCTTCACCATGCGATCTTCAAGTGAATGAAACGTAATCACAGCCATTCTCCCCTGCAAGGCCAGACGCTTCCAGCCAGTGTTCAGCCCTACCTCCAGATCCTCGAGTTCCCGGTTGACATGAATCCGTATAGCCTGAAAGGTGCGCGTTGCCGGATCCTTGCCTTTCTCGCGCGTTTTAACGGCGCCCGCCACAAGAGCGGCAAGTTGTTTCGTGCCAGTAATGGGTGTGGCCGTGCGGCCAGCAACAATCGCCTTTGCAATCTGAACAGCAAACCGTTCTTCCCCATACTCACGTATTACCTCCGCAATGTTTTGTTCACTTTCGGTTGCCAGCCAGGCGGCGGCTGAAATACCTTTTGTCGGATCCATGCGCATATCCAGCGGGCCATCCAGGCGGAAACTGAAACCGCGATCAGCGTCTTCCACCTGTGGCGATGAAATGCCCAGATCCAGCAATATCCCGTCTACTCTTTCAATGCCTCGTTCTTCAAGCGCCGCGTCAAGCCCGGCAAAACTGTCATGCACAATTTCAAAGCGCTGATCGCTGATCACTTTTGCTGCAGCGATCGCTGCCGGGTCCTTGTCAAAAGCGATCAGGCGGCCTTTTTCGCCAAGCCGCTGCAATATTAATTTGCTGTGGCCGCCGCGCCCGAAGGTGCCGTCCAGATAAATCCCGTTTTTTCGCTCCCCGCTAATGGCAAGCGCGTCCACCGCTTCCGTCAGTAACACCGCTTGATGTGTCAGCTCCGGCAATTCCCTGGCTCCCGATCAGGCAAGTTAAAATCCGACGAGTCCCTGCAATGCTTCGGCCATATTGCCCGCAGCCACTTCGGCGGCGGCTTTTTCTCCGTCTTCATTCAGTTTTGCCGGGTCCCATATCTCGAAACGTGACCCCATGCCAACCAGCATGACATCCCGGGTCAGGGCAACGGTCTGGCGGAGTTCCGGCGAAATCAGGATCCGCCCGGCGGAATCAATTTCCACGTCAATCGCGCTGCCCAGAACCCTGCGTATCTGGCTTTGCATCCCTAACGGCAATGCCACCAGTTTGTCCCGGTAGCTTTCCCATACTGGTCGGGGAAAAAGCAGCAGACAATCAGCCACCAGGTGGCGCGCCAATGTGACGCGTCCCTCGCATTGGTGCGATAATGTCTCGCGATACCGGGTCGGAATGGACATCCGGCCTTTGGCATCCAGACTGACAGAGGACATCCCCTGATAGAACACGCAACCCCCTTTAAATGGACGATATGGTCAGGCAGGAATAATACTCATTGATCCCACAAAATGCCACTTCTTTACACTTTTTCCCACTTTAGAGGAAGCCTTGCTTCTGGTCAAGTAATTTTGTGTAAAAATCAGAAAAACCGAATGAACTCAATAACTTACGGGCATATACCCCTAGGGAGGCAATAATAAAATCCCATAATAATTATGGGGTTATGAATTACTATGAAAGTAATGTCTCATATGGTGTGGTATGAAAGGAATACGGTTACCCTGGGCGGGCAACCGTATCCTCGGTGATGGGGAAAAGCAGGCCGATAGGCCGGATTCTGTTACGGCAACCGGCGTAAATCGGTTGCTATGACAGCCATTCATCTAGACGCCGGATTACTCCGGCGTTCAAGCTTCCTACCCGCACGCTCCGCGGGCCGCCTCATTGCGTGCCTACTTGGAATTGCACCAGGTGGAGGTTACCGCGTTTCACCGTAACTTAATACGCTCGTCTCTGTGGCCCTGTTCCTCGCCTTATGCCTTGCGGTTTTTTGGCGGACGGCCGTTAGCCGTCACCCTGCCCTGTGGTGTCCGGACCTTCCTCTCGTCACCGGAGTGACCAGCGGCTGTCTGGCCTGCTTCTGGTGCTATTGTAGCGTAATATAGCGCGTACTCCGCTAGTTGTAGTCACCCCAGGTGACGATGCGCATGATCATCCGGTAAATCAGATGTGCCGTGCCATACCAGAAACGCCTGAGCCAGGATCGCCTTTCGAAATCCTCAAGCCGTATTTCCACGGCATCCGCTACACCGCTGAAGATATGCTCCCGCAGGGTGATGGCGAATGCCGTATCTCTGACGATGACATTGGCTTCATGGTTGATGAAAAGACTCAGACCATCGCAATTGCTTGAGCCAACCGTTGCCCAGGTGTCATCCACCACCGCTACCTTGCCATGCAGTTGCGTCTTGCGGTATTCATAGAGCTTCACCCCGCTTTTCAGCAGCTTTGGAAAGAAAGATTGCGCTACCGCGTCCTGCCACCAGAATTCGCCGATGCCGATCAGTAGTGTTACCTTGATGCCCCGTTCGGCGGCGGATATCAGCGCCGCGCGGAATTTGCGGCCTGGTGCGAAATAGGGCGTTGCCAGCACAATTTCGTGGCGCGCGCGTCCCATAGCGCGTAAATAGGCGCGCTGGATAGTGCGGCGGTTCCGGAAATTATCCCGCACCACAAAACCGGCCAGCGCCACTTTGGCAATAGCAATTTTCCTTTTGAAAGAAGTTCTGTATTTCTGAAAACGGCTGTGGATCGGCATTTTCCCTACCCGCTCCCAGAAAGCCTCTACTTCCTGCTGGATCAGATTCAGGATAGGGCCTTCAATCAGTACTGCAAAATCCCAGCGGGGAGCCGTCAGGAACGCCTGCTTTTTTTTGTGGTCCGGGCGTAAATCATCCAGAATGTTGATGCCTCCGACAAAGGCGTGTTCATGGTCAATGACGCATACCTTCCGGTGCTGCCGCGCCAGTCCCCGGTAAAACCAGGGGTTGAACGCACGGAAATGCACGCCGGTTTTCCCGAACTCCTGCGCAAGCAGGCGACAGAGCCGGATCCCGGTGCCGAACCAGTCGGTAATCACATGCACCTGGACGCCACGTTGTGCGGCCTGCTGCAAAGCACGCAGTACCATGCGTCCCACTTCGTCAAGATAAAAGATATAGGTTTCGAAATAGATTTCGGTTTGCGCCAGATTAATCTGGCGAACCAGTTCCGGAAAATAGTCATGCCCGCTGTTTAAAAGCGTCAGGTGATTGTCCGAAACAAAAGAACCAGGGCGCACCAGCATAAGCACGCCGATTTACGCGGGACGACAGGCCGTGGCGGCCTGGCGGGCGTTATTCCATTTGCAGTGAGGCGACAATGGGCGCATGATCAGATACTTTGGCCCAGCGGCGGCCATGCAGGACTGTGGCGGATTCCACCCTGAAGCCGCGCACATATATCCTGTCCAGCGGCAGGCAGGGAAAAGCGGCCGGAAAGGTTCGCGCCGGCTGTGGTTTGGGTGTGCGGCCTGCCAGCCTGCTGATGCGGGAGGCAATGCCTTCTTCTTTGAGAGGTCTGTTTTCAAATACTTCCGTGACGCCGAGCGCTTCCCTTAAGGCGTCCGACAAATGGTTGCCCCAGTCGTTGAAATCCCCGGCGATAATAATGGGTGAGTTCCCCGGTGCTGAATGCAGGACATTGTCAATCAGCATTTGTGTTTGTCTGCGGCGGCTTCCCTCAAACAGGCCCAGATGCACCACATAGCAATGCACCCGTGTTTCCGGCATCTGGAGTGTACAGTGCAGCACGCCACGGTGTTCCAGCGCGTGGTCCGAAATGTCCTGATTGCTTTGCGCAATTATAGGATAGGCGCTTAACAGTGCGTTTCCGTGGTGCCCGTAATCGTAAACAGCATTTTTGCCATAGGCGGAGTGGTGGTAATCTCCCGCCAGATAGTCATACTGCGCTTCGGAAGGCCATTGTTCGGCGCGAGTGGTTGCAAGCCAGTCGTGCCGCCCCTGCACTTCCTGGAGGAAGATAACGTCTGCCGCCAGCAGCGACATGGTTTTTTTCAGATCACGGACACGGGGAGAGCCCGCCAGTGCGGAAACCCCTTTGTGGATATTGTAGGTTGCGATTCGTAGTCTCATCATGCCAACGGCCCCTCTCCCATTCGCATAACCCGTATCGTCTGCTGCCCGGCAGATGCCGCCATACGGAAACGATTGTCAGGGAGCAACAGTTCCATCTCTTATTTTACATCAAATCAGGTCGTTATGCGCATAATACGTGTTTAGTGGCGTCATGGCGGGATAAGCCGGAAGCATTCTCTAATGCGCAGGGAGCCTTATTTCAGGGATAATACCCTCTGGCCCTGAATTTTCATGAATAAAGCGCGTCCATGCGAATATTGTATTCCCTTGTCTGGTGGCTGATTTTGCCGCTTGCCCTTTTCCGCTTGTGGCGGCGGGGTGTGAAAGAACCAGGCTACCGGCGGCATATCGCCGAGCGGCTCGGCAGCTTTCCGCCACCCACGATTGCACCGGGTTGCCTGTGGGTACATGCCGTTTCTGTGGGCGAAACCCGTGCCGCCGAACCGCTGGTGAACGCGCTGCTTGCCGCCTGGCCGGACAAGGATATTCTGCTCACTTGCATGACGCCCGCAGGCCGTGCCACCGGGCATGAGCTTTTTGGCGACAACCCCCGGATCATGCAGGCTTATCTTCCCTATGATACGGGCTTCATGATGCGTTGCCTCATTCGCCATTTCAGACCGCGCATCTGCATCCTCATGGAAACCGAAGTCTGGCCCAATCTGATCGCGGCGTGCAAGGCGTTCAGGATACCCGTTGCGCTGGTCAACGCCAGGCTGTCGGAGCGCTCGCTCAGAAAAGGCAAGCGCCTGCCAGTGCTGATTCAGGAGGCAGCCGATGGCATCAGCTGTGTGGCGGCGCAAACCGAAACCGATGCAAAGCGCCTGCATGCGTTCGGTTCACGGCAAGTGTCAGTGGTCGGCAGCGTCAAATTTGATGCCGCGCCACCGGAGGAGATGATCCGGAAAGGCCAGCGCCTGCGTGCCTGTATAGGTCAGCGTCCCGTGCTGATATGCGCCAGTACGCGGGATGGCGAAGAAAGTCTGATACTGGATGCCTTGCCGGGGCTGGCACCCACCAATACACTGCTGCTGATTGTGCCGCGCCATCCCCGGCGTTTCGATGAAGTGGCCGACCTGATTGCAGACCGTGGGCTGAAAATGGCGCGCCGTTCCGAGTTACCGGAAGACCTGATGCTGGCGTACCCGCTTTTGCCGGATATCCAGGTGTTGCTGGGAGACTCCATGGGGGAAATGTTCGCTTATTACGCGGCCTCTGATCTGGCCTTTATCGGAGGCAGCCTGAAACCCCTGGGTGGTCAGAACCTGATTGAAGCCTGCGCCCTTGGTGTGCCGGTGATCGTTGGCACGCATACTTTCAATTTTGAGGCCATCACGGAAGATGCCGTGGCGGAAGAGGCCGCCATCCGCGTTCATTCCGCAGCCGGTATGATCCGGGAAGCCGGGCGGCTGCTGAATCATCCGGAAGAGCGTCATCGCATGGGAGAAAAGGCGCGGCAATTTGCCCTTCGCCAACGCGGCGCGACTGAACGGACGCTGGCGTTATTGAGACCGCTTCTGGCGTATGACTGAAGGCCGTCAGCGTTTAAGGCATCGCGTCCGTGTGACCGCTATCCACAGCATCCGCTGACAGGGACACGAAATCAAAAAGACGTTTGTCCATAAGGTGCGACGGGGCGACAGTGGAAAGCGCAGAGAAGATATTTTCAACCCGTCCGGGAAACTGTTTTTCCCATTCCCGCATCAGCGCCTTGATCTGTGCGCGCTGCTGGTTGACATAAGGGCCGCAGAACCGGCACGGGATCAGCGGGAAGCGCCGCATGTCGGCAAAGCGTATCAGATCGCTTTCCCGTGCGTAGGCCAGCGGGCGGATCACAATATGCCGCCCGTCATCTGTGCGCAGCTTGGGCGGCATGCTTTTGATTTTCGCGCCAAAAAAGAGATTGAGGAAAAAAGTTTCAATCAGGTCATCGCGGTGGTGTCCCAGCGCGATTTTTGTTGCTCCGATTTCGCCTGCCACGCGATAGAGTACTCCGCGCCGCAGTCGGGCGCACAGGGAACAGCCGCCTTTGCCTTCCGGAATCAGGCGTTTGACAATGCTGTAGGTGTCTTCTTCCTCGATATGACAGGGTATGCCCCGTTCTTTCAGGTAGCGGGGAAGGACATCGGACGGAAATCCAGGCTGCTTCTGG
>JAISIS010000197.1 GCA_031261905.1 Burkholderiaceae bacterium | reverse complement strand
AGGCTTGGCATTATCGGAGCGGGCATTATCGGGCTGGAACTGGGATCTGTCTGGCGCCGCCTGGGATCAAAGGTAACCCTGCTGGAATCACAGCCAACGCTGCTTGGCGCGGCTGACAGGCAGATTGCCGGTGAGGCGCTGAAATTCATGCGCGCGCAGGGGCTGGTAATCCAGAACGGTAGTTCGATACGGAATATCCAGCCCGCATCGAACAATGTCACCGTGGAATATGACGATGCCAATGGTTCCGTGCAGCGGGCGGTGTTTGACAGGCTGGTTGTCGCCATTGGCCGGACGCCTCGTACCTCCGGCCTGAAAGCGGAAACGGTTGGCCTTAAACTGGACGAGCGGGGCTTTATCGCGGTTGATGGCGAATGCCGCACCAATCTGCGCGGCGTCTGGGCGATTGGCGATGTAGTCAGGGGCCCTATGTTGGCGCACAAGGCTGAAGAAGAGGGCCTTGCCGTAGCGGAGCGGATTGCCGGAAAATACGGGCATGTGGATTATGCGACAATCCCTTCTGTGGTTTACACGCATCCCGAAATAGCCTGGGCGGGAAAAACCGAGCAGGAACTGGAGGCGGAGGAAAGGGAATTCCGCGCGGGCGTTTTTCCTTTCATGGCCAATGGCAGGGCCAGAGCCATGAACGAAACGGAGGGGCTGGTAAAGATCCTTGCGGATGCCCATACTGATGAGGTGCTTGGCGTCCACATGATCGGGCCTATGGTGTCAGAATTGATTGGTGAGGTCGTGCTGGCAATGTCTTTCAAGGCCTCGTCCGAGGATATAGCACAGGTATGCCATGCGCACCCGACGCTTTCCGAAGCGGTACGCGAAGCGGCGCTTGGGGTAAATGGCCGTATGCTGAATTACTGATAATTGGCAGGCCGACAAAAGGAACAGGAAGGAACAGGTTGAACGGAGTTATGACGGGTTTGGCGCATCATCTTTTGAAAGGGCGCAGGCTGCTGCGCCTGTTTGTTTTTTCGGGATGCCTTTTGCCGCTGCTCCTGCTGACGGGTTGCGCGCATGAAGAGAAGGCGCCTTCTCCCAGGGTATCGGCGCTTCTGGATGCCTATCCTGCCGGAACCATTGATTCCGTTGAGGAGGCGAATGAGGTAGAGGAACTGGTTTCCTATGAAAAGGCGATGCTGGACTATCTGTATGCCAAGGATATGGATGAATGCACAAAGCGTTTCCTGGTTTTCGATTGCTATGAAAAGACGCAATTGCGCTTGAGGATGGATCGCGCCGCCCTGAAACCGCTTTCCATTGAGGCGGATCGCTTCAAGCGGAGCTATAAGGTGCGAATGCGTGATGAGGCGCTGGTGGATTCACAACAGGAATCGCTGCGCAAGGCGCCTGAAAGGGATGAGTCCCGCCGCAAATACACGCTGAAGGAAGGGAAATACGTTATACAGGAAGACTCTGCGATACAGGCGGAGATCGCTTCCGGTAAACGCCAGGCGGCTGGCGCGGCAAGTGATGAAACGCGGCGTTACATAGAAGAAAAAGCGGGCAGGGAAGCCTCTCCTCCACAGGTTGAAGAGGGCGCTTATACAGTAGGTGAACCTAGCCTGCTGAAAAATCCTGATACCGTTCTGACACCGCTTGAGCGCACGAAAAACGTGCAGGAGTATGAACTGAAGCAGGAAGAGTCCGAGGCGCGTCAGGCAAACGTCCAGAAAAAAATGGAGCAGACGCAGGCGAAAAGGGAAAAACACGCTGCGGAGAAAGCAAAAGAGCCAACAAGAAAACAACGGGAAGCCAAAGACTGACGGAGAAGCAACTTGTCTGGCTTAATTTTTCGCCGGAGAATATTGTAAAATCAGCCGGTATCGTAAAGAAAAATCGGCGGATGTCGGAATAAATCTGAAGGAAAGGCATGTACGGAGAACATGGAAACGACAAATCGGCGCGCTCCTCTGGCGGGAGCTTTGCGGTGATGCGCCATTTTTTCATGTTGCTGACTGCCGGGTTGTTGTCGTTTCTTTCTCTGACCATGTTCGGCAGAGCCATCACAAGCGGAAAGTTACGTTTTCTGAAGTGTCCCACAGATGAGCGGATGGCACAGATCAAGGAAGAGGCTATTGTCGGCGATCCGCAAAAACAGCTTCGCCTGGGTGTGATGTGCGCGCTGGGTGTTGACGGGTGGATAGACCATCGGGGCGCTGTATTCTGGTTCGTAAAGGCGGCTGAACAGGGCGAGCCGAATGCGCAGATGCTGGCGGCCATGATGTATCTGGAAGGGCTTGGCGTAAGGCGGGATTACCGTCAGGCGGCGAGATGGGCCAGATTATCTGCATTGCACGGCAACCCTGTTGCCCGGATGCTGATGGGTGTACTGCTGGAAGATGGCGCTGGCGTCAGGCGGGATCCCGAACGTGCCATGGAATGGTATCGCCATGCGGCAAGCTACCCGGTTGAGATCGGGGCGCGGCAGCGCCTGGGCAGTCTGTACCTTGAAGGAAAGGGTGTGCAGCAGGATACGGAAACCGGTATGAGATGGATTGCCGAAGCTGCGGAAAAAGGTGATGCGAACGCCGCTTTCCAGCTTGGCATGATCTACTATGACGGCAGGCTGGTCCAGCAGGATTACGCGGAAGCCTTGCGCTGGTATTTGCAGGCGGCCTCCGTTGACGCGCCGCAAAAAGGTAAAGGCGCAAATGAAGCCGTTTTCGGGCCGGTTGCGATTCCGGGTGAGGTATATACAAAAACAGTCGGGCAAATCATGAAACGCAACCAGCATGTGGTGCGTGACGCCTGTTTTTACGTTGGCCTGATGTACGAGACAGGCCGTGGCGTAGAGCAGGATATGGGGCAATCCAGGGACTGGTACCAGAAAGCCGCTGATGCGGGAGATGAAATTGCCGCGCAAAGGCTGGTTTACATGAGAGACATGGTATGAACGCCGGGCCGGGTGACAGGCGTTCGCCCGGCTGGCTGTGGCTGATGCTTCTCGTTGTCGTGCTTTCCCTGAATGCCTGCTCCGTATTTTCTCCCGCCTCAAAAACTCCCTCGCGGGAACCCTCCGCAATCAGCGTCCGGCTCCCTGAAGATGGTTCCCTGGGCAGCCAGATCGCCATTGAAGCGTATTGGCAGCTTGGCGCGCCGTATGTGCTGGGAGGTGAAACGCCGGAAAAGGGCTTTGATTGCAGCGGGCTGGCATACTACGTGTACCAGTTGCATGGCGTGACAATTCCCCGGACATCGCTGGAGCAATCCCGTTTTGGAAAGCTGGTGAACACCAACGCGTTAAAGCCTGGGGATTTGCTCTTTTTCAGCAAAGGCGCTGGCGCGGTCAACCATGTCGGCATCTTCCTGGGCGATGATGCCTTCATCCACGCGCTCAATCCCGACCAGGGCGTGCTGGTCACACGTTTCAGCACGCGCACGACTTATGGTAAGGGTATCCCCTTCCGCCTCCCTTCCAGATACCACCACGCCCGCCGGGTAGTGCCATAGGGAGTTTTTTATCCCTGGACTCAGCAGTGTCTGGTGGTTTCAGCCAGTTTTTTCGCAACAACAGCATTCAGGGATACGCCAAGGCGGGCTGCTTCCATGGATAAAGCGCGGTGCAAATCCTTGTCCACGCGCACATTGAATGCGCCT
>JAISIS010000104.1 GCA_031261905.1 Burkholderiaceae bacterium | reverse complement strand
TGGTTGGCGGTACGACCTATGATGTGAAAGTTGACGCTGACGGCAAGGGTACGCTGACAGTTCCGAATGCGAACGGTGAGGACGTGTACAAGGATGCGTCCGAAGTGAAGGCGGAACTGGTCGAAGTTGTTGGCGGCAACTATGAGGCGGTAACGCTTGGCGATGCGGTCACGGCGAAGATAGCGGATACGATTGATGCCACCAAAGTCAGCCTGGAAACCGGAAGCAGCGATGGCACGGTAACGATAACGGCCAGCGTGAACAATGCGCCGACACAGACGGATCTGGTGCTGACGCTGGATAATGGTGAGAAAATTACCATTGAGAAGGGAGAAACAAGCGGTTCGGTTTCTTTTGAGGCCGACCCGGCTCACAATACCTTTGCCGTCACGGAACATGATGGCGGCAACTACGAAAAACTGGAATACGGGGAAATCACCACTATCACCACTACGCCGGTAGAGTTGGTCGCTGACGAAAAAGGCCTGAGAAGCATGGAGGATACGAGTGAAACCGGCACGAAATCGCTGGGACTTGGCGAAGGCGTGACGGCGAAGGACGGCTCCTACGATCTGATGTCTGGCGAAACCAGGATAGGCGTGGTGACGGTGACAGACGGCGAGGTGAGCTACAAGCTGGATGGCGCCAAGACCCATGCGACCGGCGAAGGCAAGAACGAGCTGGCGCTGGGTGTTGCGGAGATTGGTGTTACGGATGCGAATGGCAACACGGGTACGGTGACGGTTAACGTGAACGTCATTGACGATGTTCCGAGCATTGAATATGCGGCAAGTGCCGGAGAGGCTGCTGATGTTGACAGCATTACTGGTCTGGCGTCAGGCGCGGCTGCGAGCGGCATTATAGATGTCAAGGGCGGTGCGGATGGTGCGAGCAGTGTGACGATTGGAAGCGACCCGGCGAACCTGCTGGATTTGGATAATGGCGCATCGAAAGCCTATACGGGTGCTGCAGGTATTCTCACGGTGACGATGAATGATGGCGTGCTGTCGTACAGTTACGAGGCCAAAACCAATGCGAATCTGAGTGAGGACCTGAGTGACAGTTTCGAAGTGAAGGTAACGGATGCTGATGGAGACACGGCGACCGATACGCTGACAGTTTCGGTTGCCCCGGTTGAGATCAGTGCAGATCCTTTGTCGCTGAGCGTAGACGAGTCTGCGCTGGATAGTAGCGCACAGGCGCCCACGTATGACGATGTTGCGGTATATGGTAACGGTGCAACCAGCATTACCGACAAGAGCGGCCATATCTGGAACTTTGACGAGAGCCGGAGTTACGAGGTCAAGGATAGTACTGGCAAGGTGATTGGTACTGCGGTAACGGATGCGGATGGCAAGCTGACCGTGACGCTGACGGACAACACAACTACGCATAGCGCTGGTGACGCAAACGACGCGGTAAGCGCACAGCCAATCAGTGTCAGTGTGACGGACGCGGACGGCAACACGGGTACGGTGCAGCTGAATGTGATGGTCTACGATGATGGATTGCGCTTGAGCTCTCATTCCCAGGGAGCCTTCGAGGCTATTCCTGGCGATGCAATTAAGGGTACCCTGACGGCAAATTTCTCCGGGCTGATGCAAGGTTTGCTTAATGAGGATGGCAATGTGACTAGCTCTGCTGCTTCGAGATATCACAACGAGCTGGTTCCTGTTGATTCAAACGGAATTCTGTCAATTGGAGAACTGAAAGTCAGCACCGCGAAGGTTTACTTCAAAGAAATATCAGATGTGACGGATGCGCTGATTACCGGGGTTGAATCAAAAGCCGATCAGTATTCTGATAAAGTGCTCGGAAACGCCTATGTTGATTTTGATGACAAATCCGGGAAACTCACCTTCTTTGCCGAGCAAACAGCTGACAACAGATGGGGTGTTGGCATCAGGACTGGAGATTCGGATTCAGCAGAGGCCGGGTATCATAAGGAAGAGACAACGAGTGGTTCGCGGGGGCAACCAACAACAACTCCGGCGTATTCTGAAGCCTTCGTCATTGACCTGGACGGCAAGGCGGCCAACACCATCAATATCAATTTCCACAGCTTCTACCATGATGCTTCAGGAAACTTTTTCAATCCGGAACGGGCCTATGAAAAGCTCAGTGTCGCCTTTTACTACAAAGGTAAGTTGGTTGCTGTGGAAAACTGGGAAGGGAGAGGCGATTACGGGACGGAGAATGGTGGCGAACTGAGTCAGCATCATAACCTTTCTGACGTTGGCAGCTTCGACAAGGTCGTCATCTTTGCGACAGACGATGGTCATTCTTCAGACCCGAGCGACTTCCTGATTGACAGCATTGAAGTTGGTTACAGCATGTCCCAGATTGACTACGCGGTCCAAGGAACATTGTTTGCTGATGGTGTCGGCGCAGATGGACTTGTGGAGAATTCCTTGCAGATTACTGGTGTGCAGGCACTGGAAGATTCCGGGTTTACTGTCAATTTGGGCGAGGATGGTTCATGGTTAAAGGCTTATTCCGATAACAAATTGGCTTTTCAACTGGATCTGGAGGAATCCGGGGAATGGGTATTCAGTCAGTATCAGAAACTGGAGGCAGGCCTGGATTTGAGTGTTGAAATTTCCGGGACGGACGGAGATGGAGATGTTGACAGCATTGCGCTGAGTCCAATTTATATGGACACGGCGGGGGTCATTCAGGGTGGCATCTATGATGATGTGATTCATGGAAGCAGCGAGGGTGATACTATTCGTGGCGGTCTGGGGAATGACATTATCGTGGGCGCTGCCGGAGATAACATTATGTTTGGCGATGCTGGCAACGATACCTTCAGGTTCACGGAGGATTCTCTGCTCGGCAAGACGAAGGGAGACACCATCACCGATTTCGAGGTTGGCAAGGATGTGCTGGATCTGTCCGAGTTGCTCTCGGGGGCAACAGACAATCCGCTGGCTCTGGAAAATGGCGGCGCGCTGAGCCTGACGGTGAAGGAGGAAGGCGGCAAGGCTGTTATCACCATCGGTATTGATCAGGATGGTAATGGGGCTGATGCGCCAACGCTGGCGGTGGTTCATACTGATTTGCCGTATCAGGGAGAAGGCGGTGCAAGTGGTATGGAGCCAGCGACACTGTTGCAGAATTTGCTGAATGACCAGAGCAGTCAAACCAACCCGATGGGCGGCTAACCCAACACCACCCATCCCAAATCCCAGGCCGCGCTCAAAAGGCGCGGCTTTTTTGTTCCATAAAAATCCGCCAGTCTCCATTCCCTTCCTTTGGATGTTGCTGAAAAACAACTATTTCCTTCCGGCAAGATTTTTGCCGGAATGCAACTTTTTGTTGCTTTATGGAAGTTTCGGGGTGCTGTGTGTAAAAGTTATTGGTAATAAATGTGTGCAGATGGTGAAAACGAAAAAACAAAAAAACTAGTACCAAAGTACGATGTTTTTATCTGTATAAAGGAGTATGCTTCAATTAATGATATTTCCTCCGGATAACAATCCCCTGAGCCGGAGGATGCAAAAAATATCAGTAATGCCTTCCGCGGCAGACACTGCAGGAGGCAAACAGAAATGATATTCGGCGTTCCGGCATAGCCTTAAATCCATGGCGGAGATCATTTGTCTTGGGGAGAGCATCATGGCAACAGTAGGCGTAGTCAAAGCAGTCAGCGGCGAAGTGACCGCAACCGATACGCGCGGCAATGTGCGGGTACTGAAACCCGGCGATCGCGTTGCGGATAATGAAGTCATCAAATCCGCCAATGGCGGCAATGCGCACATTGACTTTGACAACAAGGGCTTTGCCACCCTGGGTAGTGGCGATACGCTGACCCTGTCGCAGGCCATGCTGCAGGACATTGCCAATGCAGGCAATGAAAGCGCGCCGGTTGAATCCACGAGGCAGAGCGCGGCGGATATTGAAGCCTTGCAAAAAGAAATACAGGATGCGCTTGCCAAAGGCGAAGACCCGACGCAGATGCTGGAAGCTGCGGCGGCTGGTCCTGGCGCGGGCGGCGCAGGCGGTGCGCAGGAAGGCGGCAACTTTGTCCTGGTGGAACAGGAAGCCGCGCGGGGTGATCTCACCCCCGGTTTTGAGACAGGCACCTTTGGTTACACCTTTGAAGACCCGCAGGACTGGCTGGGCGCAGCCGGGCCGGGGGGGGGGGATTTTGGTTTTTCTGGCCAGACTGATCTTATGCTTGCCGGAAATGGCGAAATCAGTGTTTCGGAAGCGCATATTAATCGGATAGGTTCCGGCATAACGCCTGCTGATGACGGCATTGCCGATAAATCGCTTGTGACAGGTACGCTGGCGCTGGATTATGGCGGCGCCGGCAAGGCAACTACTGGCGGTTTTGCATGGACTGATCCGGATGGCGCGGATAATACTGATCACGCTGCTTTTCCCGCGCTGAAGGCGATGGTGAACGGTGCTTATGCGGATGTAAGCTGGAGCGTCAGCGATGATGGCCTGGTGCTGACTGGCACGGCAGGCGGGCAAACGGCCATGCAGTTGACGATGAATGCCGATACGGGCGAGTATTCGGTAGAGGTCTTTACCGGCCTTCAGCATACTGCTCCGGATGGGATGGCTGCCGATTACAACGAGGCCGATCTGCCTTTTTCCTATACCCTGAAAGACGCGGCAGGCGCTACCGATACCGGCACGCTCACAGTCCATGTGCAGGATGATGCGCTTGTGCTTGAAATGGCGACGACCGAGACGAGTGTATATACGGATAAGTATGCCGATGATATGGTGGTTGATTTCAGTAGTGAGCTGAGCAAATTGGGATCAAATGCGGAGCAAAAGCTTGGTGACACAGTGACAACGGAGAATGGCACTACACATACCGAGATGAGCATGGATGGCGTCACGATCAGTACGGGACGGGTTTTGCATCCTGATAACCTCTCTGTGGAGTTATCTGATCAGGGTGGTCAACTGCTTCTGGTGAGAAATTACGCCAATGCGGGAGATGGGGATGCAAGTGGTCTGGGCATCAGTGATTTTGCTCACAACAGGGGAGATATAGAACAGTCGTATGAGGTTGGCTACGATGTGACTACTGACCAATCGGAAGCCCTGATCTTTGATTTGGGCGGCAAGATCGCCAATCAAATCACCATCAATTTCCGATCATTCTATGATGACGCCCTGGGCAATGCGGATGGCAATCTGGGCAATCATGCGTATGAAAAACTGACGATGGCTTTCTATCTGAATGGAGAATTGGTTGACATAAAAAATGATCTGGTCGGAAGCGGACAGTGGAATACTTTCGAGGCCGGGCGGGAATACGTTAATCTGGTCGTGGATGACAAGGGCGGGTTTGACAAGGTGGTTATTTTTGCACAGAACGACAGGGACCAGTCGGGAGAGTATGCGGGCTGGGACAACAGCGATTTCTTCGTTAAAGATGCAAAATTCACTTACAACACGGAACTGCTTGTCCAGCACGCGGAGGGTTCAATCGCCGCGCATGATGCGGACGGAGTGGCTTCTCTTGTGTTTGCTGACCACGCGTTACCGGAGGCATTGGCGCTGGCTGGCTACACGATGGATGCCGGCGCAGACCACATCAAGGTATCCGATGCACACGACAGTGTGGCCTATGAAGTATGGCTGGATGCAGAGAATGGCACGTGGGAGTACAGCCAATACCAGGCGTTGCCGGATGGGGTTGAGAACAGCGACTTGCGATTTGCGGTTGAGGCCACGGACCATGATGGTGACGTGACGGTCGGGCTTATCATGGGCGATACGCTGGTTGGCGGAGCGGCGGCGGATCATCTTTATGGTAACGTGGGCAACGATATTCTCTCAGGTGGTGCAGGCGACAATATCCTGGTCGGCGGCCTGGGCAGCGATACTTTCCACTTCAATAGTGATTCGCTGACAGACAAGGTGCATGGCGACATTATCATGGACTTTAAGACAGCCGAAGGCGACAGGCTGGATTTGTCCGAGCTGATTATGGGTTTTGGCGAGGATTCCACGGATATTGCCGATGCGCTGGTTGCCGGAGGCGGCACGCTGCATCTGGATTTGCAAAGAGACAGTAGCGGTAATCCGGTTATGGATACGGATGGTAATGTAACTATCGTCATCGGCATTGACCAGGGTGGCGGCAATCCGCAAACGCTGGCGGTGGTTCATACTGATATGGCAAGCGGCGCTGTGCCGATGCAGGGTCAGGATGGCAGTGGCGGTGTTGATCAGGCGGCGCTGTTGCACCAGTTGCTGAATGATCAGCAAATTCCGCCCAACTAAATGGGGGGTTGATTATTTCGCCTGTCCCCACCCCTGAGTGCCGCGCCCATGAGGCGCGGCTTTTTATGTGGGCGCCCAACAGGGCGGTATTGTTTTCTATGGTAAAATTTTAAGGATATTCGGCGCGGCGAGGCCGCTTTTTTTATGGTGGGAAAGTGGGGACAACGATGGTATCAGTAAGGCTCCCGGATGGTTCGGAGAAACAGTTTGACAACCCGGTGACGGTTGCGGAAGTGGCGGCGTCTATTGGCAGCGGACTGGCGCGGGCGGCGGTTGCAGGAAAGGTGGATGGCCGCCTGGTGGATACTTCGTATGTTATCAACGACAAGGCGGACCTGGCGATTGTCACTGATCGTGATGCGGAAGGGCTGGATATTATTCGCCACTCGACTGCGCATTTGCTGGCCTATGCGGTGAAATCGCTTTTCCCGGATGCGCAGGTGACTATCGGGCCGGTGATTGACAACGGTTTTTATTACGATTTTTCCTACAAGCGCCCGTTTACGCCGGAGGATATGGAAGCCATTGAAAAGAAGATGGCCGAGCTGGCGAAGCTGGATGAGCAGGTTACGCGCCAGGTGCTGCCGAGGGATGAGGCGGTGGCGTATTTCAAATCCATCGGCGAGGACTACAAGGCGGAGATTATTGCATCCATCCCGGCAAACGAGGATGTGTCGCTTTATACCAGCGGCCAGTTTACGGATTTGTGCCGCGGCCCGCATGTGCCTTCAAACGGCAAGCTGCGGGTTTTCAAGCTGATGCGGCTGGCAGGGGCATACTGGCGCGGCGATTCGAATAACGAGATGTTGCAGCGGGTATATGGCACGGCCTGGGCGAAAAAAGAGGAGCAGGACGCCTATCTGCATATGCTGGAAGAGGCGGAAAAGCGCGATCACCGCAGGATTGGACGCCAGTTTGATTTGTACCACTTCCAGGAGGAGGCGCCGGGCCTGGTGTTCTGGCATCCGAAGGGCTGGACGATCTGGCAGCAGATTGAGCAGTATATGCGCCAGGTTTACCGGGACAACGGTTTCCAGGAGGTGAAAACGCCGATGATCCTGGATCGTTCGCTGTGGGAAAAATCCGGGCACTGGGCAAATTACAAGGAGAATATGTTTACCACGGAATCGGAAAACCGCACCTATGCGGTCAAGCCGATGAATTGTCCGGGGCATGTGCAGATTTATAAATCCACGCTGCATTCCTATCGTGATTTGCCGCTGCGTTATGGCGAGTTTGGCTCTTGCCACAGGAACGAGCCGTCAGGCGCGCTGCACGGGCTGATGCGGGTGCGCGGCTTTACGCAGGATGACGGTCATATTTTCTGTACGGAAGATCAGATATTGCAGGAGTGTGTAGCGTTTACGGCGCTGCTTAAAAAGGTGTATGCGGATTTCGGCTTTACGGACATCATCTACAAGGTGGCCACCCGCCCGGAAAAACGGGTAGGGTCCGAGGCTTCCTGGGACAAGGCGGAAAAGGCGTTGTTTGCCTCGCTGGAGCAGGTGGGCGCGGCTTATGAGGTCTCTCCGGGCGAGGGCGCCTTATACGGGCCTAAAATCGAATATACGTTGAAGGACGCGATTGGCCGGATGTGGCAGTGCGGCACTATCCAGGTGGATTTTTCCATGCCGGAGCGCCTGGGCGCGGAGTATGTGGATGAGGATAATTCGCGCAAGACGCCTGTTATGCTGCATCGCGCGATACTGGGCTCCCTTGAGCGCTTTATCGGTATCCTGATTGAAAACCACGCTGGCGCGATGCCGCTCTGGCTTTCGCCGGTGCAGGCGATGGTGCTGAATATTTCGGAAAGGCAGGCGGATTACGCAGCCCAGGTGACGGGATTGCTGAAAAAAGCGGGGCTTAGGGCCGAAACGGATTTGCGCAATGAAAAAATTACCTATAAAATACGCGATCACGCGACCAGCAGGATACCTTATTTGCTGGTTGTCGGTGATAAGGAAAAACAGGACAATACGGTGTCTGTTCGCGCCAGAGGTAACGCCGATCTGGGCGTGATGCCCGTAGAAGCGCTGGCTGAGCGGCTCGTGAGCGAGATCGCCGCCAGAAAATGAGTGTGTCCGGGAGCCGCCGCGGCCTGCCGCTACATCAGGCGCGGATGGCGTATTGACTGATTTTTAATGAGGGACTGAAGATAGCTACCGAAAAATCGCATCGCATTAATAGCGAAATTACAGCCCAGGAGGTACGCCTGATCGGAGCGAATAATGAGCCGGTCGGTATTATGAGTATGAGCGAGGCGCTCAGGCTTGCGGAAGAGGCGGAAGTCGATCTGGTGGAAATTGCGCCCAATGCCAGCCCGCCTGTCGTGCGGCTGATGGATTACGGGAAGTTCCGTTACCAGGAGCAGAAAAAGGCGCACGAGGCCAAG
>JAISIS010000093.1 GCA_031261905.1 Burkholderiaceae bacterium | reverse complement strand
TCCCGCGCAACCTGGTAGCCGAACTGGGCAAGGCGCTGTTGCGTGAAGAAGCGGATATGGCTATTGCCGTCACAGGTGATGCCCCGCCTTTCACCCCACAGCCGGTTTTCTGCCTCATGAAGCGCGAGCTATTGCCGCAGCTTCAGGCCTTCCTTAAAGCCGGAGGGCGTAAAATAGAAGACTGGCACGCTACCCTGAAAGTAGCGCATGCCCATTTCCGGGATGAGGATGGCACCGCCTTCTACAATATCAATACACCGGAAGAGCTTGAGAAGTTAGAGAAATACAAATGAAATTACTTTAACTTTATCAAGCATCATTATGATTAAATTACATATTTAACAGCGTAGCCATGGATAGCAACACTCCCCCATTACCAGCAGAACAGGCTCGACGCATCATCAGTGAGCTTGTCCGCCCACTGGAAGGCACAGAGCACGTACCATTGAAGGAAGCGCTCCTCCGGGTGCTTGCGGAAGATGTTGCCGCGCCGATTGACGTGCCTTCCCGTGATAACGCGGCAATGGATGGTTACGCTTTCTCTGCTGCTGCCTTGAAGCCGGATATGACGCATACCCTGAAAGTTGCTGGCGCGGTTTTGGCGGGGCATCCCTTTGAAGGGGCAGTTTCGCCCGGTGAATGTGTGCGCATCATGACAGGCGCGCCTGTCCCGGCAGGATGCGATACGGTTATCCCGCAGGAAAATGTAACGGCAAAAGACGGCGTTATCATGATGGAAGCCTCCGCCTTCTCGCCGGGGGACAATGTACGGCTTCGCGGGGAAGACCTGAAGGAAGGCCAGATATGCCTGAGAGGCGGCACATTGCTCAAACCTGCCCATATTGGCCTGCTGGCATCGCTTGGCATGGCGCAAGCCCTTGTCAAAAGACGCCCTAAAGTGGCCATCTTCTCGACAGGCGACGAGCTTTACCCGGTTGGATCACCGCTTCCGGAAGGCGGAATTTACGACAGCAACCGCTATAGCCTGTACGGCATGGTAAAGCGCCTGGGCTGTGATGTGCTGGATATGGGCGTCATCCGGGATGAACCCGCGCTGATCAGGGCTGCATTCCTTGAAGCGGCCCGACAGGCGGATGCCGTCATCACAACCGGAGGCGTTTCCGTTGGCACGGCAGACTACACCGGACAAATCCTCTCTGAAATTGCCGATATGGCTTTCTGGCGCATCAACATGCGCCCGGGGCAACCTACCGCCTTTGGCCGGATCCATGCCGGTGGAAAGGAAACGATCGTTTTCGGGCTTCCGGGAAATCCTGTCGCGGTAATGGCGGCTTTCTACTTCTTTGCGCGGGATGCCCTGTATTACCTGATGGGTACCCGCCCCGCGCCATTGCCCCGCATTGCCGCCACAAGCCTTTCGCCGCTCACAAAGCGTCTGGGACGCACGGAGTTCCAGCGCGGAATCCTCGCGCAGAATGAGCGCGGCAACTGGACTGTACGCACAACCGGCCCGCAGGGTTCCGGCATACTGTCTTCCATGGCGCAAGCCAACGGCATGATTGTCCTGCCCCCGGAGTGCGAAGCAGTACCCCCCGGTGAAACCGTGGAAGTCATCCCGTTTGAGGGACTGGTTTAAGGTCAAGCTGTATCAGGAAAAGCCGCAGTCTACAGCTCCCGCAACTGCCAGCGCTGGTTCTGGATGCCGTAGTAGCGGTCTGTCATAATATCGTTGCTGACGCCATGCGCTTCCATCAGGGTTTCCAGTGCCGCCATGCGTTCGCCGAAAGCCCGCAATTCGCCACGCAGCTTGTCCTTCTCTTCCGGTGAAAGCGGCAATGCCCGCAGCACGTCCGCCCAGTTGGAGATTTCATCTCCATTCTCATTTACCCATTCCAGCGCGCGTCCCGCATTATCTGTCTCAAGATACGTGGGAGCAAAATCATACAGCGGCGTCAGCCGGATTTCACCGTTTACCGTCTGAACCGCGATGTTGTACGGGCCGTTATCCGTGTTGCCGAGAGCAAGGTTCATGACGTCACGCCGGATATATTCCAGCGTGGCCTGATAAGGATCGTCAACAACAAGGCGAAGCGTTTTCAGCATCAGATTGTGTGTGGGAACCGCCAGAGGATCAACCAGTGCGGAGAGTGAAGCCAGGCTTTCCTGTTGATGACGTATCACCCTCTCCGGCATAACCGAACGATCAAAACGCGGCACAAAAAGCATGTCGTTCTTCCATTCGGGCAATTCCGCAACAAACAGTCCCATTTCATGCGCCAGACGCATGTATGCGGCTTCATGCTTCAAAATCACCCAGTCCGCCATGTTCCTTGCACGGGAAAACTTGAGAATGTAATGTTTGGCGGCTTTGTCATCCGGCAGGGTCGCATCAGCATACCAGAGGCTATCCTTGCCCTGCGTCAGCAGGAATTTGGGCGCCATTCCCTGTACGCTGGTCGCACCACCGGTAAAAAGGCCATGCGCGTCAAAATGTTCGACAAATCCCTCGCTGCGCGAAAGGACATCCGCGGTGGAAAATCCTTGCGTGACCCATTTAAGATCAAGTTGCCGCATTCGCTCCCAGTATGCATCCACCGCCTCGCGCACGCGCAACTGCCCGACAGGATTAATCGCGCCTATCAGGAGCATCCGCCAGTCGGATTCCGGCGCCTCCTCCAGTTCCAGCACTTCCTGCAAATACTGCCGCCCCTCGCCCTGGGGAATCAAATCCAGCAGGAAAGATGGCCAGCACGGCAACGCCATACGGGCGGCCTGCGGGCGGTACAGTAATGATGGCGCCTGCTTGCCGTCAAAAAGATAATCCTGGTTATAGGAAATAAACGATGGCCCGCTTCTTCCTGTAGCCGGATTATCAAGCGTCACCGTGCAGCACTCCTGCCACCATCCGCTTTTGAAAATTTCCACGGTACATTGTTGCATGGCCTGCCTCAATAAGAACAGTTACCAGATTAACGGGGCCGGTTCATTCTTCCAGAATACCCACCGGCACGCCTCATAATGATTACCATTGCCAATCTGGTAGGGTTGCTGCCCGGCGTCCAGTTCAATCAGGGAAACAAACCCGGCATGTGTTGAAACCACCAGCCGTTTGCCATCCGGTGAAAGATCCA
>JAISIS010000037.1 GCA_031261905.1 Burkholderiaceae bacterium | reverse complement strand
GCATCAGCGAAAACAGGACGCCGCCATCCGCATCATGCATGACAAACACGCCATCCGGACGCAGACTGAACTTCTGGCGGTCCAGCACCGCCATCAGTGTCTTGACCGCCCAGGGCGCTCCATTCGTGCGGACATTAATGCCCAGCCGGGCATCATGATCCGCCACGAAACGGTACAGGCTCCGCGCGATTTTCAGCATCTCGGCCATATCGGGCACATCCGGCTCCGCGCCAATGCCGTCCGCCATCTGCCGCAGGCGCGATACCAGTTCGGAATACTCAATCTCGCTTAACGCGCCTGTCCGGTTTGCCAGTTGCACCCCGGCTTTCAACTGATGATAAATACCGCCGTGCAAAACCGGCTGCCAGGAGGATTCCCCGGTTTGCGCATCCTGCACCAGACCGGCAAAGTGAACCGGCTTGTTACCGGTATGGCGCAAGCTTTGTATCAGCGGCAGCAGCTTCTCCGCGCGAACCGGCTCTTCCGGATTCAGTAAAATGGCGTAATCAATCAGATCATCCACCGGCGAATTACGGAAAACCTGCTCCCCCGGAAGAGCAGGAGGCGGTTCTTCCGGCCCGAAAGATGGTTCCCGGCGCTCCTCGCCAATCGCCTGTATCCCGGCAACATCGTCCGCTTCATCTTCATCCGCGGCAGCGCTTGCGGCTGGCGCTTCCGTCACCACCACCTCCGTCTCATCCTGATACGGAACCACATCCCGGTCGCCGCCAATACCGTTTACCGAAATATCTGTCACGGGATATTCCGCTTCAAAGCCCGTTACAACCTTTGGCGTATAAAACGGCTCCCGCCGCGCGCCTTCTTCTTCCGGCATTGCGTCCTGCATCAGCACATCTTCCGGGGAACCCTCGTCAAACGCGCGTTCCACCGCCCGGTGCGCCCGGTATTCCTGCCATTTGTTATACGCAATAACGCCGATGATAATCACCGCGCCAATAACAATCAGATTCACTTGCAAATCGGTCATGCCGCCTGAACCTCTCTGGAAAATTCCGTTGCGCTTTCAATATCCACAGACACAATTCTTGAAACCCCCTGTTCCTGCATGGTAACGCCAATCAATTGCTGCGCCATCTCCATCGCAATTTTATTATGAGATATAAACAGGAACTGCGTTTTTGAGGACATTCGCCTTACCATGTTGCAAAATCGTTCCGTATTGGCGTCATCCAGCGGCGCATCCACCTCGTCCAGCAAACAGAAAGGCGCCGGGTTCATCTGGAACAGCGAGAAAACCAGCGCAATCGCGGCCAGCGCCTTTTCCCCGCCGGACAGCAAATGAATCGTCACATTCTTCTTGCCGGGCGGCTGCACCATAATCTGCACGCCGGAATCCAGAATTTCGTCCCCTGTCATGACAAGGCTGGCCTGCCCGCCGCCAAACAGCACAGGGAAAATCTCCGCAAGATGTCCGTTCACCTGATCAAAGGTATCCTGCAGCAGGGCGCGCGTTTCGCGGTCAATACGCCTTATCGCGTCTTCAAGCGTCTGGATGGCGGAGGTCAGATCGGTATGCTGCGCCTCAAGAAAGTTGCGGCGCTCCCGCGTCTCCACCAGTTCGGCCGCCGCCGCGAGATTCACCCCACCCAGCGCGGCAATCGCATTGGCCAGCCGGGTCACTTCCCCCTGAAGGGAAGCCGCGCGAAGCCCCGGATGCAGCCTTTCCGTCAGGGCCGCCATATCCGCTCCGGATTCTTCCAGCCTTTGCGTGTATTGCGCAACATGGATCATGGCCGCCTGCTCCTTCAACTGCATACTGACAATCAGATCCCTTTGCGGTTGCAGGCTCCTTTCGGCCTCCATGCGGCGCTCCTGCGCCTCCCGGAGCCTTGCGGCAATATCTTCCAGGTTTTGCCGCAGTACAGTCAGCGCCCTTTCCTGTTCAAGGCGCTCCCCGATCAAGGCCTGCAAATTGCGCTGTGCCGTTTCATCATCCAGTTCCTGCAAGGCCAGTTGTCCCTGCTGCACATTACCCGACATTTTAGCGGCCTGCTCACGGGCGGTTTCTATGTGCCTTTGCAACTCATCCGCCCGGCTTTCCAGCGATTTGCGCGCAAATTCCACTTCCTGCACCGCGCGCTCTCCGTCACGGATGCGCTGACGCAGGGCCGCCAGTTCGCCTTCCTTTTCCAGCAACTCCGTACGCGCGGCCTCTTCCCGCGCCTGCGCCCCGGCCAGCAAGGCATCCCGCACCTCCATATTCGCCTCTTCGGCGGCAAGCGCGCTCTGCTGCGCGGCTTCCTGGGCCGTTATCTCCGCAAGCACAGACGCAATCTGGCCGCTGCGCTGCAAATAACGGTCACGCAGCCCCGACTGATGGAGTATCCGCAACTGAATATCATGCAAGGCTCTGGTCAGCGCCGTTGCCTGAATATGCGCTTCCTGTATCTCGCGGTTGCATTGCGCCGCCTCCGCTTCATGCCGCGCCAGCAGCATACGCTCATCATTCAACAAGGCCTTGCCCTGCGAAAGCCGCGCGGAAAGGCCATCCATCTCCTGCTGGCGCGCGAATATCCCTTCCTTCTCCGATTCCTGCGCGTAAAAGCGGACACTGTGCCTGTCAACCAGATGGCCTTCCTTCAGCACAAAACAGCCGCCGGGCGGCAGGGTATGCCGTTTTGCCAGCGCCGTTTTCATGTCCTGCGCGGCAAAGACCAGATGCACCCACCCGGACAGCACCGGCGCAAGGCGCGCGTCATCAAGCCTGATCCGTTCGGCAAAAGGCGTCAGGCCATCGGAACCTTCCGCCTGTGCAGGTGGCGCATCCCCGCCGCCTGCCGCTGTGGTAAAGAAGCCGAGCCGCGCGGACGGAGGATCGCCCATAAACGAATCCACCCACTCCAGGCGCGACATCTCGCGCGCGAATATCCTGTCGCGCAGCACCGATTCCAGCGCGGTTTCCCAGCCCGGTTCTACATGCAGCCTGCGCCAGACCGGCTGAAGATCAGACAGTTCATACTTCTGCAACCATGATTCGGCGCCGCCATTCGCCTGTGAACGCTCCTGGATATGCGTCAGCGCGGCAAGGCGCGCCTCGATCTGCGTCAGTTCCGCAGAGCGTTTCTCCACCTGCTCCCGCGCCGCGCGGCATTGCTCTTCCAGATCAGGATGACGATCCTGCAACAGCGTCAGGCTGTCATGCCGGCCCGCAAGCAGCGCCTCTTTCTCCGTCTGCTCTTCCTGCAAGGACAGCAAAACCGCTTTATCCGGCTTTTCCATGCCGCTTTCTTCTTTGGTCAGCCGCTCGCGGCGGGCCGACAAATCCGCCAGGATACCGGTAATATTCTTGTGATTGGCCGAAGCAAGCGCAATCTGCTGGCGTATCTGCAAGGACTGGTCATGCAGCCTGCCGCAATGGGCCTGCGCCTCGCGCCACACCGCCTCAATGCCGGGCAGGGTTTCCGTCAGTTCCTCAAGCGCCCGGCGCGTCTGCGCGCACACGGCATCCGCCTCAACCCGCCTGACGCCGGTAGCCTCGTGCTCGGCGAGATATGCCCTTTCCTGCGTCTGCCACTGTTCGCGCTGCCGCGCGTCCGCGCCAATCTGCGCCTGCAGGCGGTTACGGGATTCCACCACATAACGGATCTCCGCTTCCAGACTGCCGATCCCGGCATTGGTCCGGTAGAGATTTCCCTGTGCGGTATGCAGCGCATCATTGGCCTCGTCATGCTGTTGGCGCAGCGATTCCAGCGCGCCCTCGTGCCTGACCACATCGGCATTCATCATTTCCAGCGCGGTTCTGGCCTTTTCCGCCTCCGCCGCGAGTTGCGCGTGCTCCTTTTCGGCGTTTCGCTTCTCCAGCAGCCACAGCAGCTTTTGCTTCTCATCCTGCTCGCTTTGCAGATTACGGTATTTCTCGGCCACTGCCGCCTGCTCTTCAAGCCTGCCGAGATTCTGGTTGATTTCCCGGAGGATATCCGCCACCCTGGTCAGATTCTCGCGCGTATCCTGCAGACGGTTTTCGGTTTCGCGGCGGCGCTCGCGGTATCTGGAAACACCGGCGGCCTCTTCCAGGAAAACGCGCAACTCTTCGGGGCGCGCCTCGATAATGCGCGCAATCATGCCCTGCCCGATAATGGCATAGGCGCGCGGCCCCAGGCCGGTGCCCATAAAGATATCCTGAATATCCCGGCGACGGACGTTCATATTGTTGATATGGTAGGACGAGCCGCCGTCACGCGCCAGCACCCGCCGCACGGCCAGTTCCTCATAGCGGCCCCACTGCCCGGTGACGCGATCTTCGTCATTATCAAAGACCAGTTCGACAGAGGCCCTGCCGGAAGGCTTGCGTTCCATCGTGCCGTTGAAAATCACATCGCGCATGGATTCGCCGCGCAATTCCGATGCGCGTGACTCGCCCAGCACCCATCGCGCGGCGTCAATAATATTGGACTTGCCGCAACCATTGGGGCCAACAACTCCTACAAGCTGCCCCTGTATCTGGATAGTGGTGGGATCAACAAATGATTTGAATCCCGATAATTTGATGGAAGTCAGCCGCACAATTCAGCACATGAAGATGGATGAACCGCAAAGTGTTTATCATACCATTGTGACGGAATGTCACAAATTTAACTATGATCGTTATAAATGTCAGTTGTCTTGCGGCAAATATTTATGAACAATAACTCTTACAAATTCTTACAATATCGGCAATACTCAGGCATAATAGATCGTTGGCTGGAAATCCGGTCTGGGAATTACTGTTTTCCGGGGGAGCAGAATGCGTAAACTGAGGACAGGACTTGCCTCGCTTTTCATGCTGTTCGCACTATGTGCGTTGCCGCTTCATGCCGCGCAAAAGTCGGCCGCTGACAACACCACCTCCGGGAAAACTGCCGCAAAGAAGAAGGCAAAGGCTGCAACAGGCAAGAAGGCGGCAAACCGCAAGACCTCCGCCAGGAAGAAGGCCGCGCGTGCCGGAAAACAGCGCGGCAAGGCCTCCGCAAAGAACAGCCGTGTGTACGCCACGCGCAGCACTTCCGGCAAGATCATGCTGGATCGCCGCATCACCGCCACCCGCAAGCTGCTTGCCCAGGATCAGGGGCATGAACTGGTCCATCATCAGCGCGGAGAAAACCTGCTGTCTCCCATCAACTTTCCCGACCTTGCGCTGCATCGTGACTCCCCCAACGACCTTTCAATGGGCCGATCCACATTTTCCGTTGCCCGTCAGGCGGGCCTGAACAAAACAGCCGACCCGCTTTCCCTTAGTTCAAGCGCGGTCTACGTGCTGGATCAATCCACGCAGGGCGTGATTTTCCGGAAGAACGCCAACGTTCCCCTGCCGATGGCTTCCATCACCAAGCTTATGACAGGGCTGGTCGTGGTTGAATCCATGCAGGACATGAGCGAAATCATTGAAATATCCCGCGAGGATGCCGCAAGGGCGCTGGGTTCCCGCCTGAAAGTAGGCTCCAGAACCACGCGCGGCAACCTGCTGCACCTGGCGCTAATGAGTTCGGAAAACCGTGCCGCCGCAGCGCTGGGCCGTCATTTCCCCGGAGGCTATGCCGCCTTCGTTGCCGCGATGAACCTCAAGGCGCAAGCCCTCGGCATGACCAATACCCATTACGAGGACACCACCGGCCTTTCCAGCAATAATGTGGCCAGCGCGGAAGATCTGGCCAAACTGGTCATGGCCGCCGCGCAATATCCGATTCTCAGGCAGTTCTCAACCGATACCGGTTATGTGGTCAAGGTCGGCTACCAGCCTGTTCAGTACTCAAACACCAACAGTCTGGTGCACAACCCCAATATGAACATTGATCTGCAAAAGACCGGATTCACTTCCGCCGCAGGCAATTGCCTGGTCATGCAGGCCGTTGTTGCCGAGCGCCCGATTGTCATGGTATTTCTTGACGCAAACGGCAAGGATGCCCGCATAGCGGACGTCATCAAGATTCGTAACTGGATTCGCCAGAGCAACCATACCGTTGCAAACAACAAGCCGCACGTCTGATTTATTCCGCACGGCGGACAAGGCAAAGGGAACCTGACAAGGTTCCCTTTATACTGTGTACGGCGCGGAACGCCTTCTTCAGGGATTGAACGGGTGACGCAGCACCAGCGTTTGCTCGCGGTCGGGGCCGGTGGACACCATATCAACCGGAATACCCGCCAGTTCCTCAATCCGGCGAATATAGGCCTGCGCGTTGGCGGGCAACTGGCTCATGGATTTGACGCCGACCGTGCTTTCCTTCCAGCCTGGCATCTGCTCATACACCGGTTCGCAACGCGCAGCATCCTCGGCGCTGGAGGGGAAAATATCAATCAGGCGGCCATCAAAGCGATATCCGGTACAAATCCGGATGGTTTCCAGCCCGTCCAGCACATCCAGCTTGGTCAGGCAAATGCCGCTGACGCCGTTGATCTGGATGGAACGCTTGAGCAGTGCCGCGTCAAACCATCCGCAACGGCGCTGACGCCCGGTTACAGTACCGAACTCCATGCCGACTTCGGACAAGTGCTTGCCGACACCGCCTTCCAGCGGCAATTCCGAAGGGAAAGGTCCGGAACCCACGCGGGTTGTATAGGCTTTGGTAATGCCCAGGATATAGTGCAACATGCCAGGCCCGATACCCGCGCCTGCGGAAGCGTTGCCCGCAACGCAATTACTGGAAGTCACGTATGGATAAGTGCCGTGGTCAACATCCAGCAGGCTGCCCTGCGCGCCTTCAAACAACAGGTTTGCCCCGGCGCGGTAAGCCTCGTGCAGCGCCGTGGAAACATCTCCGGCAAGCGGCCTGATCCGTGGCGCCGTCGCCAACGCGTCTTCCAGCGTTTTCCGGAAGTCCAGCGGCTCGACATTCAGATAACGCTCCAGGACAAAGTTGTGATAATCCATGTTCTCACGCAACTTTTCCGTAAAGCGCTGTTCATTGAGCAAATCGGAAACGCGGATAGCCCTTCTCGCCACCTTGTCCTCATAGGCGGGGCCGATACCCTTTCCGGTCGTGCCGATTTTGGCGTCCCCGCGAGCGGCTTCGCGCGCCTGATCCAGCACGGCGTGATACGGCAGAATCAGCGGGCACGCTTCCGACACCATCAGGCGTGAAACGACCTCAATGCCCGCCGCCTCGAGGCGATCAATCTCGCGCAGCAAATCAGGTATGGAAAGTACGCAGCCATTGCCGATATAACAGGCCACTCCCTCACGCATGATGCCGGACGGGATCAGTTGCAACGCCGTTTTCTGTCCGCCGATCACCAGCGTATGGCCGGCATTGTGCCCGCCCTGGAAACGCGCCACGCCCTGTGCGTGATCTGTCAGCCAGTCAACAATTTTCCCTTTCCCCTCGTCACCCCACTGGGTGCCTACTACTACAACATTTCTTGCCATGTGTATTCCGTTATTCCTTTTCTACCGTTTTCAGTACCCAGTTATCGCCATCCGCCACCAGTTCACGGTCACAGACAAACTCGTCATATCCCGCGCGCGCGCCGGGCAAGTCGCAGACAACAATTTCTCCCGCGTTTCTCAGTTCCCTTATTTTCCCGTTCAGCACCGCGTCATCGCGCCAGGGCGCGCGAATGGCGGAACGCTTTTCCGCAGGAGGCAGCAGGCGGGAAAGCTCCCGCAAATCCATCGTAAAGCCGGTTGCAGGCCTTGAGCGCCCGAAAGCCTCGCCGACATGATCATAACGCCCGCCGCGCGCCAGCGCGTTGGGCAGGCCCGGCACAAACGCGGCAAACATAATACCGCTATGATAGTGGTATCCGTTAAGATCAGCCAGATCAATCGTCACGCGCGGGCACTCCGCGATACCGGCAAGATACTCCAGATCATTCAGCGCCAGCGTAATGCCCGCATTGGAAGGCAATACCTTCTTCGCTTCCTTCAGGATGCCGATGTCGCCATACAGACCGGGCAGGGCCATCAGCGCCTTCCTTGTCAGCGGATGAAAACGGGCCGTCAGTTCATCCAGCCCCGGCATATCCTTGGTTTCCAGCAGATCAAAGAGCTGTGGCGCGTGTTTCTTTGCAACCGGATCATTTGATACCAGCGATTTCAGCAGCCCGGCGTGGGAAAGATTCAGGCTGATGCCCGAAATGCCCGCCGCCTTCAGCGAATCCAGCGCCAGAGCCTGAATCTCGGCATCCGCCTCCAGACCTCCGTAACCATACATTTCCGCGCCTATCTGGAAAGGTTCCCGCGTGGCCTGCAACCCGGCCGGGCGCGTATGCAGCACGCTGCCAGCATAGCAAAGCCGCGTCACCGTTCTGCGGTTAATCAGGTGCGCGTCAATCCGCGCCACCTGCGTTGTCATATCCGCCCGCAGGCCCATAGTGCGTCCCGACAACTGGTCAACCAGCTTGAAGGTGAAGATATCCGTATCCTGACCTGTGCCGGTCAAAAGCGATTCCACATACTCCAGCATGGGCGGTATCACCAGTTCATAACCGTAGCCCTGGAAAATATCCAGAATCAGGCGGCGCAAACCCTCCATCTTGCGCGCTTCGGCAGGCAGGACATCAGCAATAAATTCAGGAAGAAGCCAGGTATTGGACATAATTGGACCGCATTATCTCCCCTGCCTGGGGTTCTTCATATACCGGAAGAAATCCGAAGAGGGATCAACCACCATGACATCAGTCTTCTTGTTGAAGCTGGCCCTGTAAGCCTCCAGGCTCCGGTAAAACTTGTAGAATTCGGGATTCTGCCCGAACGCCTGCGCGTAAATCCGCGTTGCCGCGGCATCGCCCTGGCCCCGTATCTTTTCCGCCTCGCGATAGGCTTCCGCCATAATCACCGTGCGCTGCCGGTCGGCATCCGCCTGTATTTTCTCGGAATCCGCCGCGCCGGTTGAGCGCAGTTCATTCGCCACGCGAGTCCGTTCGGATTTCATCCGCTCATAAACCGAGTGATTAATCTGCTCAACATAATCCAGACGCCGGATGCGGACATCCACAATACGCAGGCCGATCTGCCTGGCTTCTTCCGACATCTTCTTCTTGATCGCCGCCATCAGGCCTTCGCGGTCTCCGGCAATGACCTGCCTGAGCGTCCGCTTTGTTATTTCATCATTCAGGGCGGCCTTTACAATCTGGGCGAGCCTGTCCTGCGTGCGCTGCTCATCCGCGCCAAAGCTGACGTAATACAGCGTGGGATCCACAATCCGCCATTTCACGTACCAGTCCACGAGGATATTCATTTTCTCGGCGGTAATGATGCGGTCAGGCTCCTGCGTTTCGCTCGACAGCGTCCGCTTGTCCAGGAATATCACGTTCTGGAAAGGCGCGGGCAGCTTGAAATTAAGACCAGGATTCTCAATAACGGTTTTCACCTCACCCCTCGCAAAGACAATGGCATACTGCCGCTGGTCAACCACGAAGATGCCGGTCAGGAAGGTAATCAGCATGAGCAAGACCCCGGCCAGGGAAATTACCAAACGCATTATCGGCCTCCCCTGTCTCTGGATTCGCGCGTGCGCGGCGCGCCCTGGTCTGCCGCAGGCGCGGGTGCGTGCGTTTGTTGCTGCGCATCCCCGGACGGCGTTTCATTGCCTGATTGCTGTGGCGCCGTTTGCGACATCAGCTTGTCAAACGGCAGATACAACAGGCTGTTGCCGCTTCTTACATCAACCATAAGCTTGGTCACATTGGAGAATACATCCTGCATGGCTTCAATATACATACGGTCCCGCGTGACGACCGGTGATTTCTGGTATTCGGCCACCACCAGTCTGAAGCGCGCGGCATTGCCTTCCGCGTTGGCAATCACCTGGTCGCGGTAGCCTTCGGCTTCCTGTATCAGACGGGCGGCGGTGCCCCTGGCTCTCGGAATAACCTCATTGGCATCGGCCTCGCCCTCGTTCTTCTGGCGCTCGCGGTCCTGGCCCGCCTTTACGGCGTCATCAAACGCGGCCTGCACCTGCTCCGGAGGCTGCACGCCCTGCATGGTGACATTCGTGATCTGCACCCCGGCCTGATACTGGTCAAATATCTCCTGCATCAGGGAATGCGTATCCAGCGCAATCTGGTCGCGGCCCTCATACAGCACAAAATCCATCTTGTTCTTGCCGACCACTTCGCGCACCGCGCTTTCGGCAACCTGACGCACCATCTCTTCCTGATCGCGGTTGTTGAACACCCAGTCCGCCGCGCTCTTCAAGCGATACTGAACCGCGAACTGAATATCCACAATATTCTCGTCATTGGTCAGCATCAGCGCTTCTTTCGGCTGCTTGTTCTTCAGCGACGTGCGATAGCCCACCTCAACCGTCCGCACCTGGGACACATTGACGATTTCATGGTTCTGGATGGGCGGGGGATAGTGCCAGTTTATACCTGGCGCCGTCATGCGGCTGTACCTGCCGAAAGTCATGATAACGGCGGTCTGGCCTTCCTGAACGATGAAGAAGCCGGTTCCCAGCCAGAACAGGGAAGGAATCAGAAGCAGCATCAGCAGGCCAAAGCGCAAGCCCCTGCGTTTGTTGGCATCGTCATCATAATTGCTGCCGGAAGGCTCTTCACCGTCCGGAGGCGCGCCATCCTTCTTGCCCTTCCGGCTGAATATGCGATTCAGGCGCTGGTTGAATCTATTCCACATCTTTTCCACTTCGGGCGGATCATTCGGGTCGTAGTCGCCCGACCCGCGTCCAAAGAGGTCGTGGAGCAATGGCTGCAATTTGCGCAAGCCGTTTAATGAAAACAGGGCCATTCGTTTGTAACTGGTCTCAAAATTAGTGCATTCTTGCTTCGGAGGGTGTTTTATCGCCTGCCGCGCCCTCCTGTCTTTGCGTTGATCCGGCCTGCAGCGCATATTCCGTTATAGCCAGCCTTAACAAATCCATACCGGCTCCGGTGCGCGCACTGACCAAAACGCGTTGAATTTTACCATATTCATCCCGCTCAATGCCCGGATTCAGGCCCACAAGATCAATCTTGTTCAATACGATCAGTTGCGGCACGGAATCCGCGCCGATTTCCTTCAGCACCATATTTACCTGCTCCGTCTGTTCCCGGCGAACCGGGCTGGCCGCGTCAACCACGTGCAACAGCAGATCGGCATAAACCGTTTCTTCCAGCGTCGCGCGGAAAGCCGCCACAAGCTGGTGCGGCAATTCGCGCACAAAACCGACCGTATCGGAAATAACGACATTGCCCGCCCCTTCCAGATACACGCGGCGGGAAGTCGTATCCAGCGTGGCGAACAACTGGTCGGCCACATAGGTTCCGGCTTTGGTCATAGCGTTAAACAGCGTGGATTTTCCCGCGTTCGTATATCCCACCAGCGAGAGTGAGAATGTCTGGTTGCGCTTGCGCGAGCGGCGTTGCGTCTCGCGCTGCCTTTGCAGCTTCTCCAGGCGCGCGCGCAACACGCGCACCCGCTCGCCGATCAGGCGGCGGTCTGTTTCAAGCTGTGTTTCCCCCGGCCCGCGAAGACCGATACCACCCTTTTGCCGCTCAAGATGGGTCCAGCCTCTTACCAGGCGGGTAGCCAGATGCTGCAACTGCGCCAGTTCAACCTGCACCTTGCCCTCATGGCTTTTGGCGCGTTGCGCGAAGATATCCAGAATCAGGCTTGTCCTGTCCACCACGCCCACTTCCAGCCTGCGCTCAAGATTGCGCTGTTGCGCGGGCGACAGCGCGTGGTTGAAAATCACAATATCGCAACGGAGCTGCGCGATAACCAGCATGATTTCATCCGCCTTGCCGCTGCCGATAAACAGCGCGGCATCCGGGCTTTCGCGCTTCATGGTGATAATATCCACCGGCTCCGCCCCGGCGGATTCGGCAAGCAGCGCCAGTTCTCCCATGCTGGAAACGAAGTCGCTTTTGCCGAAATCCACACCGACCAGCAGCGCGCGCACGACCTCCTTCCCGGCAGGATCAGGCGTTTTACGCATCAGACTGCAAGTTGACCGGACGCGAAGGCACAACCGTGGATATGGCGTGTTTGTAAACCATCTGGGTTACGCTGTTGCGCAGCAATACCACATACTGGTCAAACGATTCAATCTGGCCCTGCAATTTGATGCCGTTAATAAGGTATATCGAAACAGGGATGCGCTCCTTGCGCAGGACATTAAGAAAGGGATCCTGCAACATTTGTCCTTTACCATTGCTCATGACGGTTCCATCCATTAATTGTTATTTGAAATAGGAGGTAAATCGGCTTCTCAGGCAGCGTTTCAAGACATTCCTCAGGCCTTTACTATACCGTATTTACAACATCTTTATAGCATTTAATCGTAGCGTTTCCACTCATTTTCTTTTATCGGGGTCATAAGGGTTGTGCCCTGTCCTGAACTCAATCCTCAAAGGCGTCCCCATCAGCGAGAAAGCGTCCCTGAAGCGCCCTTCCAGATAACGCCGGTAATCCTGGCCGACATGGTCAAGCGCGTTGCCGTGCACCACAATCACCGGCGGGTTCTTGCCGCCCTGATGCGCATAACGCAATTTCGGGCGGATGCCCGCCTTCACGCGCGGGGGCTGCTGATGTTCAACCGCTTCCTTCAGCACACGGGTAAGTCTCGGCGTGGAAAGATTGGCCATCGCGGCCGCCCAGGCCGCGTTGATGGAACGCATCAACGACGCGATACCGGTTTTCCTGAGCGCCGATACATAATGGAATTCGGCAAACGAGAGGAAATGCAGCTTGCGCTCCGCCTCGCTTTTAACCGAACTCCTAACATCAGCGGGCAGGCCGTCCCATTTGTTGATACCTACAACCAGCGCCCTGCCGCTTTCAAGGACAAAACCCGCGATATGGGCATCCTGTTCCGAAATATCCTGCCGGGCGTCCAGAAGCAGCAGCACTACATGCGCATCAGAAATAGCCTGGAGCGTCTTGACCACCGAAAACTTTTCAACAGCCTGAAAGACCTTTCCACGGCGGCGAAGACCTGCCGTATCAATCAGCGTATAGCGCCTGCCGTCCCGCTCGAACGGTATCTCGATGGCGTCGCGCGTAGTGCCAGGCATATCAAAGGCAATCACCCGCTCTTCACCAAGCAGCGTATTGATAAGCGTGGATTTGCCGACATTCGGGCGGCCCACCACCGCCAGGCGGATCACGTCCGTATCGGTCGGCTCATCCGCCTCGTCCATCTCATCCGGCAGGGTGTCCTGAATGGAGTCAAGCGCACGCTCCAGCAGCGTATGCACGCCATCGCCGTGCGCCGATGAAATCACGGCCGGGTCACCCAGCCCCAGCTCATAAAAGTCGGCTGCAACTGTTGTGTATTTCATGCCCTCGGCCTTGTTGACCGCCAGCACCACCGGGCGGGAAGCCTTGCGCAGATACTCCGTAATGGATTTATCGTGCGGCGTGATGCCCTGGCGTCCATCCACCATAAATATCACCACATCCGCCTCGGCAACTGCCTGTCTGGTCTGCCGCGCCATCTCCTGGAGCATTCCATCTTTGGCTACCGGCTCGAAGCCGCCGGTATCAATCACCAGAAAGGGACGATCGCCAATACGGCCTTCCCCGTAGTGCCTGTCCCTTGTAAGGCCGGGGAAATCAGCCGTCAGCGCGGCCCGTGAACGGGTAAGACGGTTAAACAGCGTGGATTTTCCCACATTGGGGCGGCCCACAAGGGCAATGACGGGTTTCATGTCAATTAATCGTTAACGCCACAAGACTGCCTGCAACCGTCTGTACGACAAGCCGGTCTCCGACAACAAGCGGCGCGGCCCGGACAGGCGAACCATCGGTTTCGATACGTGCTGCAAAAGCGCCGTCATCCTTTTGCAGGAAGTGTACATAGCCTTCAAAATCACCTACTGCCACCGCGCTGTTGAAAGGAACAGGTGTGGTCAGCCAGCGGTAGGCAAGACGTTCATTACGCCATACGCTTTGTCCGCGAAGATTGGAAAAGGCATATACCGCGCCATTCTCGTCTGCGGCATACACAAATTCCCTGTCCAGACTGACGCCGACATCGCATGACAACTCCTTGGCCCACAGGCCGCCGCCGCGAACCACATCATAGCAGGCCACGCGGCCCTGATAAGACGCCGCGCAAACCACCCTGCCCAGCACGGCGGGCATACCCGAAGTATCGGCAATCCGCTCCAGATCCGTTGTGCCGCGCGGATCGCCCACAGCTACATCCCAGTTGGTTCCGCCATTGGCCAGCATAAGCGAAACCAGACGGCCTCCGGGCAGGGCGACCACCGCCGTGGGACCGGCAATCGCTATACCGGGCGCCGATCGCAGCATCAAAGGCGGCGCGCGGCGCGTTACCATCCATTTATTTTCTCCCGAAGCGGCGTCAAAGCCAGAGATGCGGTTATCCAGAGTGCGCACTACAACCCTGTCTTCACCTACAGCCGGTGCGGAAAGCGCCTCGCTCGACAACTGCGCCTGCCATTTCTGCTTGCCTTCCGAGTCATAGGCCAGGAGGATGCCGTTTCTGCCTACCACCGCCACGGTATGACCATCCGAACCAACACCTGCCGTAAGAGGCATACCCGCATCAACCTTCCACATTTCCTGGCCTGTCGCCGGGTCAACCCGCATGATGGTGCCGTTGGCCGATGCCGCGAAAACACTGCCATCTACAGCGACCGGCGTAAAGATAAAGGTATCGGAACCGCCTACATCAAGCGACCATGCCGTACTCACCTGACGGGTTGGCTTGAAATCCACCAGTTCCACCGGCTGGTTCTTGGGCTTGGCCCGAAACGGGTTCACCGAATCGAACCACGAACCGTCAATCAGGGAAGACATTGAGCTGCCGCACCCCGCCAGCAACAGGGAAAACCCCAGTGCCAGCCCCAGTGCGGCGCAACGCGCGCGTTTCATCCGCCTACCCCTTCTCCGTCTTTGCCGTGCCGCCGCCCAGATCATCCAGCTTCAACTGGATCAGCGAACGGCCCGGATCTTCAGCAGCGGATTTGGCAAGCGCCGTCCGGTAGGCTTTCTTCGCCTCATCCAGCTTGCCCTGCGCGTAATAAACATCGCCCCTTCTGTCTTCCGCAATACCGGCAAAGGCTTCGGGAAACTCTGCCGCCAGCATGGATTGCGCCTCGTCATACTTCTTCTCGTCCATCAGGAGACCAGCCAGCCGGATGCGGGCAATCGCCTTGTATCCTTCACCCTTGCTCTGCTCCACGACCCATTTAAGGCGGCTTTTGGCCACATCCGGCTCATTGGCGTCGGCAGCCATACGCGCGGCGACCAGCCCTGTCATGGCGGCATAAACGGTTTTGCCGAATTTCTCCTGCATGTCTGCGGCGATACGCTGCGCCCGCTGATTGTCACGGGAGCGCACCGCATTTTCCATCTCGTAATACAGTTGCGAAGCCTGCTCCGCCTGCCCGCGCTGATAATTGCCCCAGAAAGTCCAGGCCGCGTAAGCCGCCAGGACAATAATAACGGCCCATGTCACCAGATTGCCGTAGCGTTTCCACCAGGCCTTCAGATCGGCCAGCTTTTCCTGTTCTTCAAGATCGTATGCCATGATAATGTCAGTCTGTTATTCAATGAATGCCATGAGAGGAAGGCCCGGAACACAGTCCGCTGCAACCGCAGGGATGCTCGTCTTCCGCGCCGATGATCTGCCCGATCAGGTAATCGGCAACCTGCTCCATAGGCACCAGGCGCTGGTTATTTTCCGTCTCCGGCGCGCGCAGCGCCTTGACGCTGGCCTTGCCCCCCTTCAGCTCATCCTCGCCCAGAAGAATGGCAAAGGTCGCGCCGCTTTCATCAGCGCGTTTCATCTGCGCCTTGAAACTGCTTCCGGAGGCTGCGGGCGCGCAATGCAATATTACATCAAGTCCCGTGCCGCGCAAGGCTTCCGCCAGCGCAAAGGCCTGCAACATGGCGTCTTCCCCCTGATGCGCGATAAACACATCCGTATACTGCGCTACGCCCGCGCCGCCCTGCTCCTTCAGCAGCTCGATCAGACGCTCCACGCCAAGCGCAAAACCGCATGAAGGCGTTGGCCGCCCGCCAAACATCTCAAACAGCGGATCATAACGCCCGCCGCCGCACAGCGTCGCCATCGCGCCCGCCTTTCCGCCAATCCACTCAAACACCGTGCGGTTGTAATAATCCATCCCGCGCACCAGACGCGGATTAATGGTAAACGGAATGCGATTGTACTCCAGAATCTTCTTCAGCCCTTCAAAATGCGCCAGCGAATCCCTGTCCAGATAATCCAGCAGCTTTGGCGCGGCATTCACCATTTCCTGCATGGCCGGGTTTTTGGTATCCAGAATACGCAACGGATTGGCATAAAGGCGTCTTTGCGCGTCCGCATCCAGCACATCCCGGTTTTGCTCAAACCAGGCAATCAGATCAGCCCGGTGGCGATTCCTTTCTTCCGCATTGCCGATGGAATTGATCTCCAGGCGCACCCCTTGCAGGCCCAGATCATCCCACAGGCGCTGGCACAGCATGATAAGCTCCGCGTCAATATCCGGCCCGCCAAAACCGAGCGCCTCGGCCCCGATCTGGTGAAACTGGCGATAGCGCCCGCGCTGGGGACGCTCATGACGAAACATCGGGCCGGAATACCACAGGCGTTTGGGGCCGTTATACGTCAGGCTGTGCTCCACCACCGCACGTACAACCCCCGCCGTGCTTTCCGGGCGCAAGGTCAGGCGATCCCCGTTCAGGGCATCCTCAAAGGAATACATCTCCTTTTCCACAATATCGGTCACCGCACCCAGGCCGCGCGCGAAGAGCGCCGTTTCCTCCACAATCGGCGTGCGGATGCGCTGGTAGCCATAGCTCTTCAACACCGCCTCCGCCGTGTTTTCCAGAAGCTCCCACACCGGAGCATCCTCCGGCAGCACATCATTCAGCCCCTTGATGCCGAGGATTTTTTTATTTTTGGCTTTTTTATCTTCCGTCATACTTTTCAGGAACCTGATCCGGCCGCTTTCTCTCTAATAGTCCGACTTAATTATTTGACAACATTTATTTACCGTAACGCGACTGCACATACCGCAGGATAATCTCCCGGAACTGGCTGCCTATCTCATCGCCCCGCAGCATGGTTTTCTGCCTGCCGTCCTCAAACACCATCGCCATTGGCGTTTCACCGTTTCCCGGCAGGCTGATGCCGATGTCCGCGTGGCGGGATTCGCCAGGCCCGTTCACCACACAGCCCATAACCGCCACATTCATGCTTTCCACACCCGGATAGCGGCTTTTCCATTCCGGCATCCGGTCCCGCAAAAACTGTTGCGTACCGGCCGCCAGTTCCTGAAACAGCACGGACGACGTGCGCCCGCAACCCGGACACGAAGTCACCATCGGCACAAAATGGCGCAAGCCCATGCTTTGCAGCAGTTCCTGCGCCACCACCACCTCTTTCGCGCGGGAAGCACCCGGCTCCGGCGTGAGGGAAATACGTATCGTATCCCCTATCCCTTCCCCCAGCAAAACCGCCAGCGCGGCAGCGGAAGCCACAATCCCCTTGCTGCCGCCCCCGGCTTCCGTCAGCCCAAGGTGCAGCGCATAATCACAGCGCCGCGACAATTCCCGATATACCGCAATCAAATCCTGCACGGCGGATACCTTGCAGGACAGCACAATCCGGTCAGCAGGCAGGCCCAGCGCCTCCGCCTGCGCTGCGGAATCCAGCGCCGAAGCCACCAGCGCCTCATACATAACTCCCGGCACAGGCCAGGGAACCTGACGCGCGGCATTTTCATCCATCATCCGCTTTAAAAGCGCCTGATCCAGGCTTCCCCAGTTCACACCGATGCGCACCGGCTTTCCATAGCGGCACGCCGCCTCGATCATGGCGGCAAACTGGCTGTCGCGGTTTTCACCCGTGCCGACATTGCCCGGATTGATGCGATACTTTGCCAGCGCCCCGGCGCAGTCAGGAAAAGCCTTCAGCAGGGCATGCCCGTTAAAATGAAAATCCCCCACAAGAGGAACCTCAACACCTGCGGCATCCAGCCGTTCGCGGATACGCGGCACCGCCGCCGCAGCCGCCTCGGTATTCACCGTCACCCGCACCAGTTCCGAACCTGCCTGCGCAAGCTCCATCACCTGCCGCGCCGTTTCTTCCGCATTGGCCGTATCGGTATTGGTCATGGACTGCACCACCACCGGCGCGCCGCCGCCGATCACCACATCGCCCGATGGCCTTTGAACCGTCACCGCGCGAGTTTGCCTGCGCGGAGCCAGCCCCGAAGCAATCGGCCCTTCTTCCGGCTTCATGATCAATTATTTCAACTCCACTTTAGCCTGGGCGCTTCTTCTCGCGGCTTTCAGCATCAGCGGCTGATCGCGGAACTCGGCCTCAACCTCAAACGCCTTGTCCACCACCAGCGTTACCGGTTCCGTAATCTCCGTTTTCTGCACATCACCTGGACGCCCCTCAAATTCGTGCAATATCGAGCCATCCGCCCGCATCACCTTCACTTTGGACGACCCGTTAAAACGGATAATCAGAAAATTTTTTGGTGCGGGCGGCGCAACCGGTTTTGCATCCGCTTTGGGCTTTTCATCAGCCTTTGCGGCATCTCCAGGTTTCGGCTTGACTTCCGCTTTGGATTTATCCTCCACCTTGTCTTCCGCCTTGGGAGCTTCACCCGATTTGGCCTTGTCTTCAGCCTTCGGCTTGTCCCCGGCCTTTGCCTGATCCTCTACCTTTTTATCCCCGGCTCCGCTCTTGTCTTCCGGCTTTGATTTATCCTCAGCCTTTGACTTATCCTCCGCCTGAGGCTTGTCCTCAGTCTTTGATTTATCTTCAGGCTTTTGCGCGGCGTCCGTTTTTTGCGCGGCATCCGCCTGCGTTGGGGCCTCTGCCGGCTTATCCGCTTTCAGCGCCGCTTCAGCGGCGGGTTTCGATTCCGCTTCCTTTACGCGCAACGTTACCGGCTCTGTTTTCTTTTTGAACGAGAAAGCGCCAGGTGAAAACCATTTCATGCGTTGCGCGCCATAAATCACGGCAACCAGAAGCACGGCCAGAATCAGCCAGATCAACCTGCCCATGCGCCGCCGCTTGCCGAAGGACTGACTTTCCTGCACAAAGGTGCCGGACGCCTTCTGACGGTATGCCGGAGTTTGCGGTTTGCGCGGCGCCGGCGCTTCCCCGGCAAACATCGCCACCAGCGGTTCAGGATCAACCTGCAACATCCGCGCATAGGCGCGGACAAAGCCCCTGAAAATCGCCACCCCGTGCAATGCCTCGTAATTATCCGCCTCAATCTCCCTGACCTGGCGCACCGTTATCTTCAGGCTGGCCGCCACCTGCTCCTGATCAATGCCTGCCGCCTCACGCAGCGCAGCCAGTTGCGCGCCCGGTTTTTTCGGTTCTGCGGCAGGTTCTGCGCCCTCGGCGGAAGCGGGCGCATCCGGAAGGGCTGCTTCTGATTTGTCCGCATCCGGACGGGACGCGCCCTTTTCTTCTGTCATATTGTCAAGATTCATCAAAAACTCCACGTGGCCGCGGCATACCCGCAGAATGTCATTCAGAACAGCAGCTTATTATCCGGTGAATTGCCCCGGAATTGGCAATATTCCCCAAATTTTTTTACACTTTTACGCAAATGCGGGTCAGCAACGCGGCATTTGCATAAGCCTTCGCCGTATATGCGTCCTGTCCTGCACCTCTCCCGCGAGCATGCCGCAGGCAGCGTCAATATCATCCCCCCGCGTTTTACGCACCGTGGTGACAATACCCGCATCCATCAGAATCCCCGCAAAAGCCTGTATGCGCTCCGGCGGCGAACGGCGCAGGCCGGGCATCCCGAAAGCGTTGAACGGAATCAGATTAAACTTGCAGGATACCGGAGAAGGCCCGTATCTGACCAGATCAACCAGCTCTTTCGCGTGCGAGTCCGCATCATTCACGCCATCCAGCATACAGTATTCAAAAGTCACAAAATCCCTGGGCGCGGCATCCAGATAACGGCGGCAGGCCGCCATCAGGGACGCCAGCGGATGCTTGCGGTTAAGCGGCACCAGCCTGTCACGAAGCGCGTCATTCGGCGCGTGAAGCGAAACCGCCAGCGCCACAGGGCATGTCTTTGCCAGCCGGTCAATCATCGGCACAACCCCGCTGGTGGATACCGTTACGCGGCGGCGCGAAAGCCCGTAGGCGTTATCATCCAGCATCAGCATCAGCGCGCCGACGCTGGCATCAAAATTCAAAAGCGGCTCGCCCATGCCCATCAGCACCACATTGGAAATCTGCCGTGCAGGCGCATCTTCCCCGGCGCGCATCGCCCTGAGCGCGAACTCGGCCATCCAGAGCTGCCCGATAATTTCCCCGGTGGTCAGATTACGCGAAAAACCCTGCTTGCCGGTAGAACAGAAAAGGCAATTCACCGTACAGCCGGCCTGTGTGGAAACACACAGCGTACCCCTGTCGTCTTCCGGGATAAACACCGTTTCAATGGCGTTGCCCTCGCCCACATCCAGCAGCCACTTTCGCGTGCCGTCCGCGGAAACATGATCGGCAATAACGGCTGGCGCTGCAACCCTGGCGCAATGCGAGAGCTTTCCGCGCAGCGATTTGGCCAGATCCGTCATCTGCTCAAAATCGCCAACCCCCGACTGATGAATCCAGCGCTGCAACTGTCTGGCCCGGAAAGGCTTTTCATCCAGGCTGGCGCAATACTCCCTTAACTGAACCGGATTCAGATCAAGCAGATTGGTCAGGACTGTCGTCATGAGTACAAACAAAACAAGTCCCGCAGGCCGTTACCTGCGGGCAGGCGGCAAAAATCAGCGGCCGATCTGTGTTTCCGGGAAGAAGAAGGCAATTTCCTTCACCGCCGCAGCCGGGCTGTCCGAACCATGCACCGCGTTGGCGTCAATGGATTCGGCAAAGTCGGCGCGGATCGTGCCTTTGGCGGCTTCCTTCGGATTGGTTGCGCCCATCAGTTCGCGGTTTTTTGCAATGGCGCTTTCGCCTTCCAGCACCTGCACCATCACCGGGCCGGACATCATGAAGCTCACCAGATCCCTGAAGAAAGGACGCTCGCGGTGCTCCGCATAAAAACCCTCCGCCTCGGCGCGCGAAAGCCGGATCATGCGGGCGGCGATAATCTTGAGGCCCGCGTCTTCAAAGCGGGAATAAATCTTGCCGATGACATCTTTTGCGACGGCATCAGGCTTAATAATCGACAAAGTGCGTTCGATTGCCATGAGAAAAAACTCCAATGAAAAAAGTAAAGCGTATGCTTGCCAACACAGCTTTTTATTTTATCATGGAAAATAACTCAGGAAGCTGGTTGCAGCGGCACCCACCTCACCACATCGTTTCTGCGCACCAGAAGCACCACCGTTTTCTTTTCGGGCAGCGCGGCGACAATCTTTTCAAACTGCGCGGCACTCGTGATATCCGTCTCGTTCACCCTCAGGATAACATCTCCCCTTTTCATGCCGGTTGAAGCGGTGGCCTGACTCATGCCCGTAATCATCACCCCGTTTTTTAGCTCCAGCTCGCGCTTTTGCCGCACGGACAAATCCGTAACCGCCAGCCCCAGCACGCTTTCAGCGGACTTGCCCTGCTTTTTCTCCGGCGCGGCCTTTTCCGGCTGTCCCTGCCTGCCTTCATCCGCCTCTCCAACCGTCACCGCCACATCACGCGTTGCGCCCTTGCGCCATACCGTAAGCCTGACTTTGGCGCCGGGTCTGGTTTCGCCCGCCAGCCTGGGAAGCTCATTGACCTTGCGCACCGGTTGCCCGTTAAACGCCAGCACAATATCTCCCGCCTGGATACCCGCCTTTGCGGCAGGCCCGTCCGGATCCACCTCGTTTACCTGTACCCCCTGCTTTTCCGGCAACTTCAGCGCCTTCGCCACATCGGGAGGAATCTCCCCGATCATCATGCCGATCCGCCCCCGCGTAACATGGCCGGAAACCTTCAGTTGCTCCGATACGCGCACCGCCTCGTCAATCGGTATCGCGAACGAAATCCCCATATAGCCGCCCGAACGGCTGAAAATCTGGGAATTGATGCCTATCACCTCGCCCCGCATATTAATCAGCGGGCCACCGGAATTGCCCGGATTCACGGCCACATCCGTCTGGATCAGCGGGAGATAATCCCCGGTTTCCCGCGCCTTGGCGGAAATAATGCCTGCGGTTACCGTATTATCCAGCGCAAAAGGCGAGCCGATCGCCACCACCCATTCCCCCGCGCGGATAGTGGCCGATTTGCCCAGCTTCAGGCAGGGCAGGTTCCTGCCGTCAATTTTCAGGAGCGCAATATCCGTGCGCTGGTCAATACCGATAACCTTTGCGGTAAATTCCCGGTTATCCGTCATCCTCACCTTCACCTCGTCGGCATTTTCCACCACATGCGCATTGGTCAGGATATAGCCATCCGGCGTCGTCAGAAAGCCTGAACCCATGCCGCGCCTGACTTCGGGCGCGGGTTGACGGCGGCCTTCCGCGCCATCCGGGCCTTCAGGATGCGGCATACCGAAAAACTTGAACAGGAATTCATTGAACTGGCGCTCCGCCTCATTGGAATAAGCGCGGCGATAGCGTTTTTGCATCACGCTGATATTCACCACCGCCGGGCTGGCCTTTTCCACCAGCGAAGCCAGATCAGGCAGCCCCGCCACCGCAACAGGCGGCGCAGCCTGCGCGAAACAGGCGACGGCAAGAAGCAGCAGGGAAAAACACACTCGTTTCATACCATTCCTCATCTTGTTCATCATTTGGCAATAGCGCTTATTTTCCCGGAAAGGCATTTTCCGGTCAAATTGTCCAGGGGAGGGAAAACTGCCGCGCCTTTTGAGCGCGGCCTTTGGTGTTTGGGATGGGTGGGTATTACTGGATGTTGGCTTTCCGTAATAGCGTAACATTATCAAGCCCATCGAAATGGGCGTCACATGTCAGCAACCTTGCGTGATGGCGTTGCGCCGTCGCGTAAATGATGGAATCTGCTGTAGATAATTTATATTGTCGGCTGAATACCGCAGCCATAAGCGCGATTGACGTATCCAGATCGGAAACGATGCACTTTTGGGTATATGCCAGTACACTATCCGCCTGATCTTCGCCAAGCTCTCGCAGCAGCCATTTATACAATTCCAGTTGCACCAGCGTTGGCACAATGCACACCGCTTTATCCGGAAATAACTTCCCGATTCTCTTTCCAATCGAGGTATCAGACAACCACTCAATCCACGCCGATGTGTCCACAACACACATCGTCTTCGCCTCAGGAAGCATTAGAAGCGATCCTCGCGGTCACGGTAATTGCCTGGATTGGCGCCCTTTGCGATGCCAACCAATTGCCCAGGCTCTGGCACCGGCATCAGCAGCACACCTTCTCCTTTCGGGATAAAGACGAACTCCTGCCCGGGCTGCCAGCGCTTCTCATCACGAAGCGCTTTGGGAATGGCAATCCGGAATTGGCTTGAAAGCGTTGCCGTAGATGACATGTAGACTCCGGTCATATCAAAACGATTCACTCAAGAATACCATACTTCGCTTCTTCATCATCTATTTACCGCCCAA
>JAISIS010000033.1 GCA_031261905.1 Burkholderiaceae bacterium | reverse complement strand
AACCAGCACATCCATCGGCTCACCGGCAAGCCCATCCAGTTCAACGACCGATCCTTGCGCCAGTTGCAGCAGATTCTTGATGGGAATTTTGGCGCGGCCCAGTTCAACCGTCAGCAGCACCGGAATATCCATGATGAAATCAATGTCATGCACCCGCTCGCCGCTCGATGCACCCGCGCCGAAATCCTGGAAACCACTGGCTGCGGAAGTTACCTCGCCATTACCATTGCCATTGCCTGATGCCGCCGCATCGGCTTCCGCCTGCTCCGCCATCGCCGCGCCCCAGTCAGCGGCATCCTGGTCTGCTGCATTTGTTGCATCCGCCTGCGCCTGCTCGGCCATGGCGGCGCCCCAGTCCGCCTGGTCGTTTGCGTCGTCTGCCGCCGTTCCGGGAGTTGCCTCCGTGGCGGCTGCGCCATCTTCGGGTTTACTCGTTTCTGGCATGTTCTTCTCCTAATTCTCCCAGCCTTGCGCTTTCCGTCGAAAGGCTGATGAGTTTTTCCACCTTCAGCGCGTACTGTCCGTTCAGCTTCCCATAATCACACTCCATAATCGGAACGCCATCCACCTTAGCCTCGATTTTTTCCGGTACCTGCAGCGGGATAACATCGCCTGGCCGCATGTTGATAAGGCCTTCCACATTAGTTCTGGCTGTAGCGAACTCCGCAACGAGTTCCACCTCCGCTATCTGGATCTGCTGCCTCAACAGATGCGTCCAGCGCTTGTCCACTTCCAGTTGCTCACCCTGCATAGTGGAAGTCAGCAAATCACGCACTGGCTCAATCATCGTGTAAGGCGTACAGATATGAATTGAGCCGCCGTTATCTCCCAGATCCATCTGGAAAGCCGTGGAAACCACCACCTCGCTTGGCGTGGCGATATTGGCAAACTGTGTATTCATCTCCGAACGGATAAATTCAAATTCAATGGGATAAACCGGTTCCCACGATTTGGCGTAATTCTCGAAAATAATATCCAGCGTTCGCCTGATAACGCGCTGCTCGGTCTGGGTAAACTCCCGCCCTTCCACGCGCAGGTGGAAACGCCCGTCCCCGCCAAACAAATTGTCAATAATCAGAAAAGCCAGCGCCGGTTCGATAACCACCAGACCCGTTCCCCGCAACGGCTTTACATGCACCAGGTTAAGGTTTGTGGGGATCACCAGATTACGGATAAACTCGCTGTATTTCGATACGCGTACAGGGCCTACCGAGATTTCCACGTTGCGGCGCAGGAAATTGAACATGCCGATACGCAAAAGCCGCGCGAACCGCTCGTTCATGATTTCGAGCGTTGGCATACGGCCACGAACAATCCGCTCCTGTGTGGCAAGATTATAGGGACGAATGCCGGTTTCCTCCTCGACAGACTCCGGCTCGTCCTCAATGCCGTGTACGCCTCTCAGGAGGGCATCGACTTCTTCCTGCGAAAGAAAACTTTCAGTTGACGACATATCCTGTCACAAAAAAAAACAATGCAACTTACTGAACAATAAACGACATGAAAAGCACATTCTGAATTTCCAGCGAATAATCACCCTGGAAGAACGGCTGTTTTACCTGATCCGCAATTTCTTTCGCCAGTTTGGTTTTGCCCGCTTCCGTCAGGATATCTTCGGCCTTCTTGCTGGACAGCAACAAAAGCAGACGGCTACGCACCATAGGCATATACTTCTTCAGCTTGGCGGAATCCTCTTCATCCGCCATCTGCAGGGCAATAACCGTTTGCAGCAACCTGCCATCCTCACCCTGAAGGTTTACCGTAAAAGCATCCAGCGTCACAAAAACCGGATGCTGTTTCTCATCCTGCTTCTTCTTTCCGTGACCCTCATCAGAAGCGCTTTGCGCGTTCTTGATATGCGTCCACCAGTACCAGCCGCCGCCTGCACCGCCCAGAACAAGCAAAAGCAGCACTATCAAAACTATCAGCTTGCCTTTTGACTTTTTTTGATCGCCATCTGCGTCTGCCGCCTTTTTTTCTGTCGCCATAATCCGCCTTCCCAGCATTTATTAATGTCTTTTGCACACAATAGGTGAATCAGATACCGCGCCATGCCGGAGCGGCGCGAAAACAGGATATATCGCTACGCGCCTATTGTACAGCCTGACAAGTTAATGCTACCCAAAAAAACAACAATGTCTGCAAAAAATTCCTTTATGGCAAGTTTTTACTTCCGGCTCCTTAAGCAAATGTATCAACCAGTCCGCGCGTTGCCGTCACCCTCGGCGCGGATGCTCCCGTCACCGGCATCATGCTTCCCGCGTCACCGCTTTCCCCGGAAAGCCCGGCAACCCCGCCGCCAAAGGCGGAAGCCGTTTGCCCTGATTGCTGGTTACCCTGATTCTCAGCGCCTACCTGCGCCTGTCCCAACTGTATGCCCGCGCCTTCCATCATCTCCCGAAGGCGCGGCAAAGAACCTTCCAGCGCATGCCTGACATCCGGATTGGCCGAAAAGAAATTCGCCGAAGCATGATTACTGGAAACACTGACCACTACGCGAACCGGGCCAAGCTCCGGTGGATTCAGCATCAGTGAAGCGCTTTGCTGTTCCTGACCAACCATCCACAAAACCCGTTGTCCGATCGCCTGATTCCATTCCGGCGTACCCAGTTGCTGCACAATGCGGCTGGCAGCCGGATCAGCCAGAGGGGCCGGAGACGCCTGTGTATGCTGTACCGGCTGAGCCTGTACAGCGGCAAAGGGCTGCGGCTGCACAGGCTGCGTGGAAGCCGGTTCAACCGCCTGTGCCGGAACCGCAGTTGAAGCCGTAGCAGCTGGCGCGGCATTCGCTACCGTCTTCGGAGCAACCGCCTCAAGCGGGGCTTTTCCGTCCGCAGCTTTCAATTCCTTTTCCGCATCCACGCCAAGCTTCTCATAAGCGACCGGCTCATCCGCTACTTCTTCCGGTACGTCCTTTCCGGTTACCCGGCCTGCCGTGGCGGCAAGCAGATGCTTGCCGCTCTCGTCTGCTCCTGCCGCCAGCATATCCGGTATTTCTGCACTCAGTTCAGGCGCTTCATTTGCAGGAGCAGGCTCCACAGGCACAATCTGCGCACCGGCGGCTGCCGCCATGATCTGCGCGAGAACCGCTGCATCCTCGGTCATCGCCGTTGTCGTCTTTTCTCCTTCCTTGCCGGAAATAACGACCTCGGCAGGCTTGCCTTCCTTTACCGGCTCACCCTGCATGGCCTGCTCTGAAGCAGGCTTGTTTTCATTGGAGGTATTCCTAGGATCCGTCTGCGTGGACGCTTTCTTGCTGTCGGAAGCCTGTGAAACCACCTGCTTTTCAGGCTGACGCGAAGTCATCTGCCCTTTCAGAAGCGTCTGAAAGGAATTGCCCGCATCACCACCCTGGCCCTTCGCCACATTTGAGGCCACATTTCCTGCGGCATCCAGCAAGGGCTTCACAACCATCAAAAGTGACATATCCATTTTCCATCCTCCTGTACTGCTTTTTACCGCTTCAGTTTCGCCATGCGGGCTTTTCTACTGTTAAATTCGTCAGCATCACGTTGCTCCCGCTTGTTCTCTTTTTTCACCGCCGCCATCTTTGCTCGTGTTTGCAGGATTTCGTACGATGCCCTTTTCCTCTCGCATTCCTGCCAGGAAGCCTTTGCCGTATCAATACGCTCCTGCGCTTCCTTCACCACTTGCTGCTGCCCACTTATCGCTTCATCCAGCCTGTCAATAAAATTATGGTAATTCTGGTAATCCAGAGCGGAAAGCCCGGCTTTCCTGTTTTCCTGAAACCTGCTCACATA
>JAISIS010000008.1 GCA_031261905.1 Burkholderiaceae bacterium | reverse complement strand
TGATCAGGTAAAGCTCCGCCTGATGATAGTACAGGGTGCAAAGCAGGTCATAACGCCCCTTGCGCTGATAGCGGGTGGCGGCTTCCTGATACTGGACAAGTGCCTTGTCCAGGTATTCGGCAGATTTTTCCTGGCGATTCTCCAGGGTAATCGTGTTGTCGAGAAAGCCGCTTTCCCGGTAAAGCCGCGTCCTTCTTTCAATGGCGGGTGAACGCAGGAACAGGCCAAAATCGCGATAGGCATTACCCAATCCATCAGGGTTATCACTGGTTTCATAGATTTTGATGGCTTCCATGATAAGCCGTTCTGCCGGCAAGGGCTGCCCTTCGGACAGATAAGTGCGGGCATCCTGAAGCTTGGCTGCCGGATCGTATTGTTCGGGAAGGCTGACATAGGGCACGTTTGGCACGCTGATATACATACAGGACGAAAGCAACATGACGGGCAATAAAACAAGAAAGGCTACTATTTTTTTCATGGGTTGTTTGTCTGTTCTCAGAAGGGGCAAAGAGTTTATCAGCGATCAGACCAGAGGCACCCTGCCGGGAAAGGCGCCTGGAGGTGCGCAAAACGCCAAATTTAAGTACACTTGAGGCAGTGCGGGTTGAACGCATGTCAGATTATATGCCGATTAGGCGGTATGGATAAACCGTTTGTTTTCCCGGAGGCCTGTCATGATACTGTTTCTTTGTGCTATTCCCGTTCTGTTGCTGATCGGGCTGATTGGCCTCTTTATATATTGCAAACAAACGGATGACGCGCGCCTCAAGGAGGCCGGTCACGCCTATTACAACCATCCCGACAAGGACATGCCGCTTTACAACAAGGGGCATTGCGACCGCTATTCGGTAGGCACGTTTTACTGGTAAATAAAATCTTCTGACCATAAGAATCACCGGAACCCCGGTGTTTCATAGGATATTGGTCTTGTCCAGAAAATTGGTTTCCGCCGGGCGTTCCTCAACCATTTTCAGTGCATCCTCGATTTTTTTAAGACTGGAAAGCAACTGCTGTATCGCTTCGGCGGAAAATACCGCGCGCATGGTAATGTGCGGTGAATCGGGGTTGGCCTGCTCGTTTTCAATCCAGAGAGAGTCGGTTCCCTGATCGAATATAATGGAAATAGGCGCGTTGAACGGTACAGAAACAACCTTCTCGGTCAAATCCACATTTTCTTCTTTTGTCATGCGTTACTCCTGAAAGGCGGCCTTGCCAGGCAGCAGATAGCGGCACAAGCGCATGGTGTTTTTCAAATAACGGGTGTATGTTACCCGGATTTTACCGTAACGCTTGCGGCCTGGGCACTTTGCCGCTCGATCGGGCACGGATGATTTCCCTTTCTTTGCCCAACAGGATAAACTGCCGGTTTTTCAGAAGGAATCAGCCGTATATGAATATCCCTTCTTCTCCTGACGGGGACATTGTCCGTGAAGTGGCCCGCAGGCGAACCTTTGGCATTATTTCTCACCCGGACGCGGGAAAGACAACCCTGACAGAAAAGCTCCTGCTTTTCTCCGGCGCCATCCAGTTGGCCGGGACCATCAAGGCCAGGAAAAGCGCGCGCCATGCCGCTTCGGACTGGATGGAGATCGAAAAGCAGCGTGGCATTTCTGTCGCCAGTTCGGTCATGCAGTTTAACTATCGCGATCATGTCATCAATTTGCTGGATACACCGGGTCACCAGGATTTTTCGGAAGACACCTATCGGGTGCTGACGGCGGTGGATACTGCGCTGATGGTGATTGACGCCGCGCGGGGTGTGGAGGCGCAAACCATCAAATTGCTGGAAGTGTGCCGGATGCGTCATACGCCGATTATCACATTCATGAACAAGCTGGACAGAGAAACGCGCGATCCGCTGGAATTGCTGGATGAAGTCGAGTCGGTTCTGAAAATCCGCTGTGCGCCAGTAACCTGGCCCATTGGCATGGGCAAACGTTTCCGGGGTGTTTATCACTTGCTGCGTGATGAAGTGATGCTTTTTGAAGCAGGCGGCGACAGGGCAGACCAGGAATTTGAAGTTATTTCCGGCATCGATAATCCGCGGCTGGCCGAAATGTTCCCGGAGGAGATGGAACAACTGAAGATGGAAGTTGATCTGGTTCATGGCGCGTCAAACCGCTTTGACGCGGAACAATTCCTTGCAGGCGCGTTAACGCCGGTATTTTTTGGTTCGGCCATCAACAATTTTGGAGTGCGTGAAATCCTGAATGCCCTGCTGGAATGGGCACAGCCGCCCGGCGGGCGGGATGCATCGTTCAGGATGGTACAACCGGCTGAAAAATCTTTTTCCGGTTTTGTATTCAAGATACAGGCCAATATGGATCCTGCCCATCGGGATCGCATCGCCTTTTTGCGGGTATGTTCGGGCCATTTTGAAAAAGGCATGAAGCTGCGCCATTTGCGGCTGGATCGCGATGTGCGTATTTCCAGCGTGGTGACCTTCATGGCGGATGCCCGCGAGCAGGTGGAAGAGGCTTATGCGGGCGACATTATCGGCCTGCCCAATCATGGCAATATGCAGATCGGCGACAGCTTTTCCGAAGGCGAAATATTGCAGTTTACGGGCATTCCGTATTTCGCGCCGGAACTGTTCAGGGCCGTGCGTATCCGGAACCCGCTCAAGATCAAGCAATTGCACAAGGGGTTGCAGCAACTGGGCGAAGAAGGCGCCGTGCAGGTATTCAAGCCCTTGCAGGGCGGCGATCTGATATTGGGCGCTGTCGGCGCGCTTCAGTTTGATGTAGTTGCCAGCCGTCTGATGAATGAATACGGCGTTGACGCGGTTTTTGAGGGGGCATCCATCAGCAGCGCCCGCTGGGTAACGGGTGAGGACAAGCGTATGCTGGCGGAGTTCGAGAAAAACCTGTCGCATAATCTGGCACATGACGCCGCAGGAAATCTGGCATACCTTGCCACTTCTCCCGTAAATTTGCGCCTGACGGAAGAACGGTGGCCCAGACTGGTTTTTCACGCCACGCGTGAACACGCCGCCAGGCTGGATGCGGCGGATCAGGACAATCGCGCTTGATTGTTTTCTGACCGTTCCGTCCGGCTCCAGATGGCGGTCAGGGCGGAAACGGCTGCCATCCCTGCGGTTTCTGTCCGCAGGATACGTGGGCCAAGCGAAAACATCCTGATGCCGTGCCGGATGGCAAGCCCTTCTTCCTCGCGGGAAAAGCCGCCCTCGGGGCCAATGATCAGCGTCACGTTCTGGGGCGGATTCCGGCAGGCCCAGTCCGCCAGCAATTCTTCGGCATAGGGGCTGAGCATCAGCGCAGGCTGGTCATCGGGCTGTTTTACCCAATCCCTGAAAGGGACAAGGCTGTCAAGTTCAATCAGCCTGTTGCGCCCGCATTGCTCGGAAGCGGAGATGATGATGCTTTTCCAGCGGATCGCCCGTTTCTCGGCGCGTTCCTCCGTCAACCGGACAACAGAACGCTCGGATTCAACCGGACATATCCGCGCAACCCCCAGTTCAACAGCCTTTTCAATCACCATGTCCATTTTGGAGGCCTCCGGCATGGATTGTGTAAGCGTTATCCGGTAGGGAAGCTCATTTTCGCGGGCCTGCCAGGAGAGGATATCCACAGAGGCACTGTGTCGATGCATATCAACGATCTTGCAGAGGCATTCGCCTCCCTCTCCGTTAAACAGCGTCACGTTATCTCCCGGTTTCAGGCGCAATACCATAATATGCCGCGCGGCGGAGGTCGGCAGTTTCAGGCGGGTATTTACGGGAAGCGGGGCATTGCAATAAAGGCGGGGCATGGCATGTGCTCCATTATTGGGGTTAATCCGGAAAGGAGTCTCTGATAGAATACACGTAAGCATATGTTCGGCACAATACATGATGGAGAAGGAGTATGCTATTCATCCTGTTCCTCCCACTTTTTTGGACCTGAGGTAATCATATGAAAAACCTACCTGACAATATTATGGCGAACGCCATTCGCGTACTGGCAATGGATGCTGTTCAAAAAGCCAATTCCGGACATCCCGGTATGCCGATGGGTATGGCGGATATCGCGGTGGCGCTCTGGTCGCGTCATTACCGGCATAACCCGGTCAACCCGCACTGGCCCAACCGTGACCGCTTTATCCTTTCAAACGGACATGGCTCCATGCTGCAATATGCGCTGCTGCATCTGACCGGCTATGACCTGACGATCGAAGACCTCAAAAATTTCCGTCAGCTTCACTCCAGGACGCCCGGTCATCCGGAAGTGCACATGACGCCGGGCATTGAAACGACCACAGGTCCTTTGGGGCAGGGTATTACCAACGGTGTAGGTATGGCGCTGGCGGAAAAGTTGCTGGCGGCGCAATTTAACCGTCCCGGATTCAATCTGGTCGATCATTACACCTATGTCTTCATGGGTGACGGCTGCATGATGGAGGGGATTTCCCACGAAGCCTGTGCACTGGCGGGTACATGGCAGCTGAACAAGCTGATCGCGCTGTATGATGATAACGGCATTTCGATTGATGGCGATGTGCGGGGCTGGCTGACAGATGATACGCCGGGGCGCTTTGAAGCCTATGGCTGGAACGTAATTCCGGGTGTGGATGGCCACGATGTGGCGGCGGTGGATGCTGCTATCGTCAAGGCAAAGCAATCTGACAAACCCACGTTGATTTGCTGTAAAACGGTTATCGGCAAGGGTTCGCCTCACAAGGCGGGCACACATGATGTACATGGCGCGCCGCTGGGAGAGAAGGAAATCGAGGCGACCCGCATTGCGCTGGACTGGACCTATCCTCCGTTTGAAATACCGGCGGAGGTGTACCAGGCATGGGATGCGCGGGAAGCCGGCCGTAAATGGCAGGAAGCCTGGGAGACGCTGCTGGTTTCCTATGCGCAGCAATATCCGAAAGAATCTGCGGAGTTCACGCGCAGAATGGAAGGCCGTCTGCCGGACAGCTTTGATGATGTGATCAACCAATACCTGGCGGATTGCGTCAGCAAGAAAGAAACTATCGCTACCCGGCGCGCCAGTCAGAACGCCATCCAGGCCTTTGCGCCGACATTGCCGGAGTTCCTGGGCGGTTCTGCCGATCTGACAGGGTCGAATTTAACCAACTGGAAAGAGTGTATCAAGCTTACGCGCGACAAGCCGGGTAATTACATCAGTTATGGCGTACGCGAATTTGGTATGAGCGCCATCATGAATGGCGTTGCACTGCATGGCGGTCTGATTCCTTTTGGTGGTACTTTCCTGACCTTTTCGGATTACTGTCGCAATGCCTTGCGTATGGCTGCGCTGATGCAGATTCGTACCATTTTTGTCTTTACGCATGACTCCATCGGCGTAGGTGAGGATGGCCCGACGCATGAGCCGATAGAGCAGGTTTCCAGTATGCGTTTGATCCCGAATCTGGATAACTGGCGGCCTTGTGATACGGTTGAGGCGGCGGTTGCCTGGGCGCACGCCATCAAGCGGACGGATGGTCCAACTACCCTGATTTTCTCCCGCCAGAATCTG
>JAISIS010000006.1 GCA_031261905.1 Burkholderiaceae bacterium | reverse complement strand
CATAACCGGCTTCCACAAGCGTTTCAAACCCGGCCTTGATAAGCTCTACCGCACCCCCGCACAATACCGCCTGCTCGCCAAAAAGGTCTGTTTCCGTCTCTTCACGGAAGGTGGTTTCGATAATGCCCGCACGGCCACCGCCATTGGCCATGGCGTAGGAAAGCGCAATATCACGGGCCGCGCCGGAACGGTTCTGGTAAACCGCAACCAGATGCGGCACACCGCCGCCCTGCGTATAGGTTGCGCGAACGGTGTGACCCGGCGCTTTCGGGGCAATCATGATGACATCCATATCCGGGCGCGGAATCACCTGCCCGTAGTGCACGTTGAAACCGTGAGCAAAGGCCAGCACCGCACCCTGTTTGGCGTTGGGCGCCACACTGTTGTTATAGACATCGGCAATGTTTTCATCCGGCAGCAGCAGCATGACAACGTCAGCCGCCTTGATGGCGTCATTGACTTCGGCAACCTTGAGTCCGGCGCCTTTCGCCTTGTTCCAGGAGCCGCCGCCCTTGCGCAGGCCAACCGTAACATTACAGCCGGAATCGTTGAGGTTCAGCGCGTGCGCGTGGCCCTGCGAGCCGTAACCGATAATGGCGACTTTCTTTCCCTTGATGAGGGACAGGTCGCAATCCTTGTCATAAAAAACGTTCATGATAGTTCCTGAATTTTCCCGAAGTTAGGTAGTTGGTAAAGTTCGGTGGTTGATTAATGGCGATCATATTTTCAGAATACGCTCGCCGCGCCCGATACCGGAACCTCCGGTACGAACGGTTTCCAGAATGGCCGCACGGTCAATGGATTCAATAAAGGCGTCAAGTTTGGCCTTGTCGCCCGTCAGCTCAATAGTATAGGCACGGTCGCTCACGTCAACAATGCTGCCGCGGAAAATATCGGCAGTACGTTTGATTTCCTCGCGCTCCTTGCCAACGGCGCGCACCTTGATAAGCATCATTTCCCGCTCGACGAACGAGCCATCCGTCAGGTTGACGACCTTGACGATTTCAATCAGCCTGTTCAGATGCTTGGTGATTTGTTCAATCACGTCATCGGAACCGCTGGTGACAATCGTCATGCGCGAGAGGGTCGGATCTTCGGTAGGGGCGACATTGAGCGTTTCAATGTTGTAGCCGCGCGCGGCAAAAAGCCCGACAACCCGTGCCAGCGACCCGGCTTCATTTTCCAGCAGAATAGAGATGGTATGTCGCATGGTTACAGGTCCTCCATACTCATGATCATTTCAGTCAGCCCACGCCCTGCCCTTACCATCGGCCAGACATTTTCAGCCGAATCCGTCAGGATATTTACAAGCACCAGCCGGTCTTTCATGGCAAATGCTTCTCTCAGCGCACCCTCCACATCAGCAGCATTTTCCACTTTCATGCCGACATGACCATAAGCCTGCGCCAGCTTGTCAAAATCCGGCAGGGAGGCCACATAGGATTCCGAGTAACGGGATTCATAATCCAGACGCTGCCACTGGCGCACCATGCCCAGCACACCATTGTTGAGCATGATGATTTTCGGCGTCAGGTTGTATTGTTTGCAGGTCGCAAGTTCCTGGATATTCATCTGGAACGAGCCTTCGCCGGTCACGCAGGCAACCGTTGCGCCGGGATGCGCCATCTGTACGCCCATGGCGTATGGCAGACCGACACCCATCGTGCCCAGACCACCCGAATTGAACCAGCGGCGCGGCTTGTCGAAAGGATAGTACTGCGCCGCCCACATCTGGTGCTGCCCCACATCCGAGGTGACAAAAGCGTCCCCCCTGGTCACTTCCCAGAGTTTTTCAATCACATATTGCGGCTTGATTTCCGGGCCGGGCTGCTCATAGCGGAGGCACTGGATGGCGCGCCAGTCATTTATCTGCTTCCACCAGGCCTTGAGCGCCGCTGCATTGTTTGCCGCATGCGCGCTATCCATCTGTGCCAGCATTTCCTGCAGCACATCCTTGACGTTACCGACAATGGGCACATCCACCTTGACCCGCTTGGAAATGGTGGAGGGGTCAATGTCAATATGAATGATTTTGCGGTTGCGCTGGGAAAAATGGTCGGGGTTGCCGATTACGCGGTCATCAAAGCGCGCGCCGATGGCAACCAGGACATCGCAGTGCTGCACCGCCTGATTGGCTTCATAAGTGCCGTGCATACCCAGCATACCGATATATTTGTCGCTGGTGGCGCGATAGCCGCCCAGCCCCATCAGCGTATTGGTACAGGGGTATCCCAGGCGGTCAACCAACTGGTTCAGTTCGGGAGCCGAATCGGAAAGGATAACGCCGCCACCGGCATAAATGACCGGGCGCTCCGCCTGGAGCATCAATTGCAGCGCCTTTCTGATCTGGCCGGAATGGCCCTTGTCAATCGGCTTGTATGAGCGCATCTCGACTTCTTTCGGATAATTGAAAGTCGTCGGAAGCATACTGATGTCTTTCGGAATATCAATCAGCACCGGGCCGGGGCGACCGGTTGAGGCGATATAAAATGCCTTTCTGACGGTTTCGGCAAGATGTTTTACATCATTGACAAGAAAATTATGCTTTACGCACGGGCGGGTAATGCCAACGGCGTCGCACTCCTGAAAAGCGTCCTGTCCGATAAAATGGGAGCCGACCTGGCCGCTGATTACCACAATGGGAATAGAATCCGTGTATGCGGTAGCCAGACCGGTAACCGCGTTGGTGACACCGGGGCCGGATGTGACAATAGCCACGCCCACCTTGCCGGAGCTGCGCGCATAGGCATCGGCCGCATGAATGGCCGCCTGCTCGTGCCTCACCAGGATATGCTTGAATTTGTCCTGTCTGTAAATGGCGTCATAAATATACAATACGGCGCCGCCCGGATAACCGAAAACATGTTTGACGCCTTCCTCGGCCAGACAACGCACCAGAACTTCGGAGCCTGTCATTTCTGCACTCATACTTCTTCCTTTCAAGGTCCACTGGAAATTGATCGGATGTCCTTTCCTGTCGAAAACAGACAGTGTACCGGACATTTTTCCACCGGGCTTTCCCGCGCGAAAAAACACCAGTCAGTCCGTACTGTTTTCTCGCGCTTGTGGCGCGGGTCAGAACAAACAGTTTAGCAATAAAGCAATATCTTTCAGGCCGCATTGTGTGCTGCCGTCAGAATCCATGCCCGCCTCATCATGATGGCGAATAACAGGCAGATTCATCATACACAATACCCTGTTCAGTTAACATGAACAAGAATATTGAAAACTAATAATTCTACACCGTAATCAGGACAAAGAGGCTATTCTTTGTTAGCATTTACGCCACCTTGTGCAATTTGTCTGTTGCAATTTGTCTGTTTGCGGTCATGCCGCATCACTCGCGATCTGAATGGCTACCGAGAAAGAATTATCCGATTTTCTGACCGGAGTTGAACGGCGCGCTTTCAAGCAGGCCGTCTATGCCGTGAAGCAGGATGAATCCGCACTGGATATTGTGCAGGACGCCATGATTCGCCTAGCGGAAAAGTATGGCGACAGGCCCGCCTCGGAATTTCCGATGTTGTTTCAGCGTATTTTGCAAAACACCATCTACGATCATTTTCGGCGGGAAAAGGTCAGGAACACCTGGGTTACGCTGTTTTCCGGCATGTCGGACAAATCATCGGATGATGATTTTGACGTGCTGGACGTGTACCAGCCGGAAGATGTCGGCGGCATGGCTGAATCCGGCGAGGAAAAGCTGGCGCGCACGCAAATTCTGAATATTATTGAAGAAGAGTTACAAAAATTGCCTGCACGTCAACGGGAAGCGTTCCTTATGCGTTACTGGAATGATATGGATGTTGCCGAAACGGCGGAAGCCATGCAATGCTCGGCGGGAAGCGTGAAAACACACTGCTCGCGGGCAACGCAGGCGCTTGCGCGGGCACTCAAAGCAAGAGGTATAGAATTATGAATGCGCAGGAAAAAAATTTCGCATATAAAGTGCGGCATGCGCTAAATGAACGGCTGGATGAACTTCCGGAAAACGTGACGGCACGCCTTGAAAAGGCGCGCGGTCTTGCACTGGCACGCAAAAAGGCGGAAGCTCCCGCTTTTGTGGCCGTATGCAGAAATGTATTTGCCGGTGCGGGAGGTCACACATTCGGCCAGCCGTCCTGGATTGATCGAATCAGCATAGGCTTGCCCGCGCTGATTCTGGCACTCGGCCTGATGGGCATTGTTCATTATGAAGAACAGCGCCAGATCAGGGAAACCGCCTCCATTGACATGGCGGTTCTTTCTGACGAGTTGCCGCCGGTTGCCTATACAGATAGCGGTTTCAGTGCCTGGCTTGAGCATCACGGGGCCTGATCAATGAGATGGTTGAACCATCGCACGCGTGTCCTCCTTTTTGCTGTTATTGCCTTTCTGGCGCTGACAGTCATCATTATCGGCGTAATAAGGGCGGTTAATCCCGAGCTTAACCTGATGGAACTCATCGGTCTTGCCGATGATGAAAAATCAACCACCATCAGGACAAAACCCTACTGGAACGATCTGACGGCGGAACAGCGGGATGCCCTCGCCCCTCTGGAACAAGTATGGGACAGGATTGCAACTGCCCGAAAGAAAAAATGGCTTGAGATAGCCCAGCGGATGGAAAGCATGTCCCCTGAGGCGAGAAAGCGGATGCAAAAGCGCATTCAGGTATGGGTCAACCTGACGCCTGAAGAACGCAAAGAGGCACGGCACAATTATCTGCTGGCAAAGAAACTGGAAGTCCGGAACAAATCGCTCCAGTGGCAGGAATACCAGAGCCTGCCCGAGGAAAAGAAACGGGAACTGGCGGAAAAAGCGCGCAAGCAACGGCAGCGCCAACTGGGTGAAACACCGCCACCGGCAGAAAAACCGGCAACCGCCCCACCCGAAACGCCTCAGACCACCAAATCGTCTTCAAAAGAAGACGAACCGGAATACTGGCGCTGACGCGCCTCGCTATCCGGCGTGTGGGACCATTTCACCTGCCCGTATTTCAATCCGGCGATTACAGCGCGCGGCAATTTGCAGATCGTGGGTCACCAGAATCAATGTTGAATGGCGTTCCTGGTTCAGCTCAAACATCAGGCGGATAACCGCCTCACCGGTTTGCGCATCCAGACTGCCGGTGGGTTCATCGGCAAAAAGCATTGGCGGCGCGGTGACAAAGGCCCTGGCCAATGCCACCCTCTGCTGCTCACCGCCGGAAAGGTATTTGGGGTAATGCCGCAGCCTTTCGGCAAGACCCACGCGGGAAAGCATGGCTTCGGCCCTGGGACGCGCATCGGCATCGCGCAGCAATTCCAGTGGCAGCATGACATTTTCCAGGGCATTAAGATGCGGCAACAACTGAAAGGACTGGAAAACAAAACCAATGTACCGCTTCCTCAGAGCGGCGCGCTCATCCTCATTCAGGGCATACAGATCCGTGCCATTTAATCTGACCGTGCCGCTGCTCGGCGTATCAAGCCCTGCCAGAAGACCCAGCAAGGTGGATTTCCCCGAACCGGACGCACCGGTAATTGCGAGCGTTTCACCAGCTTCCACAGTAAAATGGATATCATTCAGGATAGTGAGTATGCCATCGGCATTCCCTGCCTGCCTGGTAAGATGATCCACTTCAATAGCCAGAGCTTTTCTGGAAAGGGTTGACATGCATATTTCCGATAAAAAAACGAGCTGGATAAGGCGATGCCTCCGTTACTCCCTGTTTATACTGCCTTTATTGCTTTACGGCTTCAGTTCAGCAGCTCATTCTGCACCAAAAACCATTCTTGTGCTTGGCGACAGCCTCTCGGCTGAATATGGCATCGTCCGCGGAACAGGATGGGTGGCGCTTATGGAGGCGAGACTGAAAGAAAAAAAACAACCCTTCAGGGTAGTCAACGCCAGCATCAGCGGCAGCACTACCAGCGGCGGCTATGCCCGCCTGCCCGCGTTGCTGAAGGAGCACCGCCCCCAAATCCTGATTATAGAGCTTGGCTGCAATGACGGGCTGCGCGGTTTGCCGGTGGAGTCCGTCAGGAAGAACCTGCTCGCCATGATACGGGCGGCGCAGCGGATTGATTGCGAGGTATTGCTCCTGGGGATGCAGATACCGCCCAATTACGGGCAGACCTATACCAGGCAATTTGCCGACGTGTACAAAAAGATCGCCAAAAAAACACATGTCGCGCTGGTGCCGTTTTTCCTGAAAGGCGTAGCGGAAAGGGACGATCTTTTCCAGCCTGACCGGCTGCATCCGGTAAAGGAAGCCCAGCCGATTATCCTGGATAACGTGTGGCCGCATCTTTTGCCCCTGTTACAGTAAGGCTCAGGCGGAAGCATCCGGTGACCGCTTCCGGGATTTCCTGGCCGGGGCGGCCTTCTGGCGACACAACTCAATGCGCTCGTCCTCCCGCACCTTGTCATCCGGTTGCCGGGAGTTGTCTGACAGGACAATCCGGCCTTCTCCGCGCTTTCCGCTTCCGATGATTTTACGGATATGGCTTTGCGCAATGGCTTCCTTTATGGTTGTTCCAGGCTTCACATTAACCGTCAGCACAATGGACGTCTCCGGGCCGGTATAAGCAATCTGAACCGGAAAAGACGCGCGGCGTTTGCGATGCTGCCGGATCAGGGTTCCGGGAGACTGAAATCGGGAACGGGGTTTATCCATATACAGTTCTTGCACGCTGGTGGAAGGAATCAACAAGGGTGATGGAAACCATGTCAAAAATCGGCGACAGCATCTTCTCAAAGAGATTGTTGGAGAATTCGTAGTTCAGTTCCAGATCAACCCGGCTCCTGCCCTCCGGCAACGGCGTAAACGTCCATTTGCCGTACAACTGTCTGAAAGGTCCCTTTTCCAGATTCATGGCAATGGACACAAACTCTGTATTGCGGTTACGGGTCGTAAAGCTGTGGCGCAGCCCGTGAAAATCAATAAACAGGGTCGCCAGCACGGAATCATCCCGGATGTCTTCCTGAACAGTCGCACCGGCGCACCACGGCAGAAAGTCGGCATACTTTTCAATATCCGCAACCAGCGCATACATCTTTTCCGCAGAGTATCCGACAATGGCTGTTTTATGCACGCTTTTCATGAAACCCGTCTTGTTTTGATAAAATCGCTTATTTCGCTGACATGAAAATCAGGTTCGCCCATGACTATAACCGATAATAAAAAAGCGTTTCATGATTATTTTATCGAAGAGCGCTTTGAAGCGGGCATGGTACTGGAAGGCTGGGAAGTCAAATCCATCCGCGCGGGCCGGGTCCAGATCAGAGAGGCCTATGTCATGGTGCGCGGCCAGGAAATCTTCCTGATCGGCGCGCATATCAGCCCCCTGCCAACAGCCTCCACCCATATCAGCCCCGATCCCGTGCGGACGCGCAAGCTGCTGTTGCACGCGCAGGAAATCAACAAGCTTATCGGCAAGGTGGAACGCGCCGGTTATACGATGATGCCGCTGAACCTGCATTATTCCCGTGGGCGCATAAAATGTGAAATCGGGCTGGCCAAAGGCAAAAAGCAGCATGACAAGCGCGATTCGATCAAGGAACGGGACTGGCAGCGCGAACAGCAGCGCCTTATGAAGCAAAACCGGCGCTGACCCGCATCGCGCTCAGCGCTCCCGCACCCGGTTAACGGAATAGCGCGGTATTTCCACCACCAGATCCTCTTCCCCGATAAGGGCCTGGCAGGAGAGGCGGGAAACCTCTTCCAGCCCCCAGGCGCGATCCAGCATGTCTTCCTCTTTCTCCGAAGGTTCAGACAGGGAATCAAAGCCTTCCCTTACCAGCACATGGCAAGTGGCGCAGGCGCCGCATTTGCCGCATGCATGGTCAATTTCAACCTGGTTATCCAGGAGCGCGTCACACAGGCTCTGACCTTTCGGCGCATCAAATTCAGCGCCTTCGGGACACAGCGCTTCATGTGGAAGAACAACAATACGGGGCATGTTTCTCTCCGTTGGCGTGAATCAGGCAATGTCGCTGATGGCTTTACCAGCCAGCGCCTTCCTGATGTTCCGGTTCATGCGGCGCACAGCAAACTCCTCGGTTCCTTTGGACAACGCGCCAATTGCCGTGTGAATGGCGGCAGGCTCCGCCCCCGCTTTTTCCCGCTCCGTATCCGCCAGCAGCATTTCAATGGCTGTACGCTCTTTTGATGTCAGCAAATCCGCGTCACTCTCCAGCGCAGAGCGTGTCGCCAATATCACTCGCTCGGCTTCCAGCCGCGCCTCGCGCAGCATCCGCTCCCCCATATCCGATTCCGCCGACTGGCCGGATTCTTCCAGCATACGGGTAATTTCCGCATCACTCAAGCCATAAGAGGGCTTGACGATGATGGCCGCCTCAACGCCTGAATGCATCTCGCGCGCTGAGACCGACAGGAGACCATCCGCATCCACCTGGTAGGTAATGCGAATACGCGGCATACCGGCAGGCATGGGCGGAATCCCGCGCAACTCAAAGCGCGCAAGGGAGCGGCAATGGCTGACAAGTTCGCGCTCACCCTGAAGCACATGGATGGACATGGCTGTCTGACCATCCCTGAAGGTGGTAAATTCCTGCGCGAAGGCACAGGGAATGGTGGCATTGCGCGGGATAATCTTTTCAACCAGTCCGCCCATGGTTTCCACACCAAGTGAAAGCGGTGCAACATCCAGCAGCAGCCAGTCATCACCGGCAGCGCGATTGCCCACCAGCAGATTGGCCTGCATGGCCGCGCCAAGCGCCACCACCTTTTCCGGGTCAATATCCACATAGGGCGGTTTGTGGAAGAGCGCCTGCACCTCACGGCGCACATGCGGCATACGCGTAGCGCCACCGATCAGGACAACCCCTTCGATATCCTCCGGCGCGAGATCGGCCGCGCGAAGCGTATCACGCGTCAGCCTGGCGGTTTTGGCGACCAGATGTTGCGTGATCTGCTCAAAGGTTTCCGCCGTGATATCCATATGCACGTCTTCTCCCGAACGCAGCGCCACATCCAGGCGGGTTTCGTTCCGTGCGGAAAGCCGCTCCTTGGCTTCCCGCGCCTGGCTCATCAGGGTACGCGTATCTTCCGCCGAAAGCGGCTTCAGTTGCGCCTGCTCAATAATCCAGCAAAACAGGCGATGGTCAAAATCATCGCCGCCCAGAGCGGAATCGCCGCCGGTGGCCAGCACTTCAAACACGCCGCGCGTCAGCCGGAGAATGGAAATATCAAAGGTGCCGCCGCCCAGGTCATAAGCTGCATAAATGCCTTCCGGCGCGTTATCCAGGCCATAGGCAATAGCCGCCGCCGTCGGCTCGCTCAGCAGACGCAGCACATTGATGCCCGCCAGCCGTGCCGCGTCCTTTGTCGCCTGCCGCTGCGCATCGTCAAAATAGGCCGGAACCGTGATAACCGCACCGGTCAGATCACCGCCCAGTGCCGCCTCGGCGCGCTCCCGCAGGCTTGAAAGAATCCCTGCGGACACCTCAACCGGGCTTTTGATACCCGCCACTGTCCTGATCTGCGCCATGCCGGGCTGATCCACAAACTCATACGGCATGTCCTCAATATGTGCTATATCCGCAACGCCCCGCCCCATCAGGCGCTTGACGGAAACAATGGTGTTTCCGGGGTCCGTAGCCTGCGCAGCCTGTGCGGCATAGCCGGTAATAGTGACATTGCCCGGCAGATAACGGACAACGGAAGGCAGGAGCACGCGGCCCGCCTCGTCTTCCAGCACTTCCGGGATACTGTTCCTGACGGTTGCAACCAGCGAATGGGTGGTGCCCAGGTCAATGCCTGCCGCCAGCTTTTGCTGGTGCGGCGCATGGGACATGCCCGGCTCGGATATCTGAAGAAAAGTCATGGCAGGGGTTTAGTCCGTCTGGTCAATCGCGTCAAAGGCAAAGCTGATTTCATCGCCAAATTTCTGCAGGAACATGATTTTCCGCACTTCCTGGATGGCGCGGTCAAAATGCCCGCTGTTGATCCCCTCTTCAATCAGCGTCATTTGTTCCGCAATGCGTTCCCGCAGGCCGACGTCCAGCTTTTCCAGCGCCGTCACATCCTTTTCGATACGCGCGTTATCCAGATGCTCGCGCCATTCAATCTGCTCGAAAATAAAGTCGGGCGGCATGGACGGGCCGGATTCCGCATCCAGCGGAAAGCCTTTCAGGCCGCACAAATATGCGGCGCGCTTCACCGGATTGCGAAGCGTCTGGTAAGCGTCATTCGCCAACGACGCCCATTGCAGGGCGGCGCGCTTGCCCGATTCGGGCGCGCCTACAAAGCGATCCGGGTGCACCTGATTCTGGATATCGCGGTAGGCGGCATCCAGCGCCTGCCTGTCCAGCGCGAACTGCTCCGGCAACCCGAAAAGCGCAAAGTGGTTCTTTGGCATATCCTGGCGAATCACTGCGGAATCGCCTTACACACGGAAACTGTGGCCGCAGCCGCAGGTATCTATGATATTGGGATTGGAAAAGCGAAAGCCCTCATTCAGGCCTTCCCGCGCAAAATCCAGCTCGGTCCCGTCCACATAGGGCAGGCTCTTGGGATCCACAAAAACCTTGACCCCGTGCGACTCAAACATCACATCATCCGCAGCGGCCTCATCCACATACTCCAGCTTGTAGGCCATGCCCGAGCAACCGGAAGTCTGTACGCCAAAGCGCAGCCCTACTCCCTTGCCGCGCTTTTCCAGAAAACGGGTTATGTGTTGTGCGGCTTTCTCTGTCAGTGTAATGCTCATAGGATTATGCTCCGTTTTTCCGGGACGCGCGTTTACGCAGGGTCCCTGTTGTTCTGGCGTTGACGGTAATCTTCCACTGCGGCCTTGATGGCATCCTCGGCCAGAATGGAACAATGTATCTTGACTGGCGGCAGGGCAAGTTCTTCGGCAATTTCCGAATTCCTGATCGTCAGCGCCTCATCAAGCGTCTTGCCCTTGACCCACTCAGTCACCAGCGAGCTGGAGGCAATGGCCGAACCACAGCCATAAGTCTTGAAACGGGCATCCTCAATCAGGCCATCCTTGCCGACCTTGATTTGCAGCCTCATGACGTCACCACAGGCGGGCGCGCCCACCATGCCGGTGCCCACCGTATCGTCATCCTTGCCGAAAGTCCCGACATTGCGCGGGTTTTCGTAATGATCCAGTACCTTCTCAGAATAAGTCATGCTGTTACTCCATTCCTTTACCGTCAATGCGCCGCCCACTGAACCGTGGAAATATCCACGCCTTCCAGATACATATCCCACAGCGGCGAAAGCTCGCGCAATTTGGCGACCCGCGACGTCACCAGGTCAATGGCGTACTCCACTTCCTCTTCCGTGGTAAAGCGCCCGATGGTAAAGCGGATCGAGCTGTGCGCCAGTTCATCGCTCCGGCCCAGCGCACGCAATACATAAGAAGGCTCCAGCGTTGCCGATGTGCAGGCCGAACCGGACGATACCGCCAGCCCCTTCATCGCCATCATCAGGGATTCGCCTTCAATATAGTTGAAGCTCACATTCAGGTTATGCGGTATGCGGTGTTCCATGTCGCCATTGAAAACCACCGCCTCTATCTTGCCCAGCCCTTCCGCAAGGCGCGCGGAAAGCGCCCGGATACGCGCGATTTCTTCCTTCATCTCTTTCCCGGCAATCCGGAAAGCTTCGCCCATGCCCACAATCTGGTGGGTCGGCAAGGTACCGGAACGCATGCCCCGCTCATGCCCGCCGCCATGCATCTGGGCTTCCAGGCGGATACGCGGGCGGCGGCGCACAAACAGCGCGCCAATGCCCTTGGGGCCATAGACCTTGTGCGCCGTCAGCGTCAACAGGTCAACCTTTACCTTTTGCAGGTCAATCTCCAGCCTGCCTGCCGCCTGGGCTGCGTCGCAATGGAAAATTACGCCCCTTTCGCGGCACAGCTCGCCGATGGCCTCAATGGGCTGGACAACGCCAATCTCATTGTTGACCCACATCACGGAAACCAGGATGGTATCCGGACGGAGCGCCTTTTCAAGCTGCCCGACCGTAATCAGGCCATTTTCTCCCGGCTCCAGATAGGTGGCCTCAAAGCCCTGGCGCTCCAGCTCCTGCACGGTATCCAGCACCGCCTTGTGTTCAGTGGCGACCGTAATGATGTGCTTGCCACGCTTCCTGTAAAAATGCGCCGCGCCTTTAAGGGCCAGGTTGTTGCTTTCAGTCGCGCCTGAAGTCCAGACAATTTCGCGCGGGTCTGCATTGATGAGTGCAGCCACATGGCTCCTGGCCTCTTCCACCGCCCTTTCCGCGTCCCAGCCATAACGATGGCTGCTGGAAGCCGGGTTACCGAAACGCTCGCATAAATACGGGATCATCTTCTCCGCGACGCGGGGATCCACCGGCGTGGTAGCCGAGTAATCCATGTACACCATCCGCTCCGGCGCGGTTTCCAGATCCGGCAGGATGATGCTGCATACGGTTTCGTTTACTGATGTGTTCATAACTTGTCCTTTACTTCCCCTGGCATGTCATCGCCCGGCTCACCGGCCTGACGGCAAAAGCGGTATGCGCCTCCTGCTTCGGTCCTGCCAGTTCCTGCAGGGAGACCGATTCCAGGTAATCAATAATCCGCTCGTTCAAACTGGCCCAGAGATTATGCGTAATACATTCCACATTTCCCTTGGCGCTTTGCTGGCAATTGCCGTTTCCCTGACAGCGGGTGACATCCAGCGGCTCATCCACGGCAAACACGATATCGGCAACCGAAATATCGGCTGGATCGCGCAAAAGGCGGTATCCGCCGCCCGGGCCACGTACCGACCGGACAAGCTCACGCCGCCGCAGCTTGCTGAAAAGCTGTTCCAGATAGGCGACAGAAATATCCTGCCGCTCGCTGATGGCGGCAAGCGCAACAGGCCCCTGACCTCCATTCCGGGCCAGGTCAATCATCGCGTTAACGGCAAAACGCCCCTTGGTTGTCAGACGCATCGTTTGATCTCGGGTGAATTTGTCAAACAGGAACAGCATAATACTTGAATAATTTACTCAAGTATAGCAAAAGTGACAAAAATTTGCAGGAAGGGGGTGCGGGAAAGGCCGCCCGCAGGAGGGCGGCTCGCACAGGGGAAGCCTGTCGGCCTCCCTCTGAATCAGGGCGCGAAAGAAGAACCGCAGCCGCAGGTTGTCGTCACATTCGGGTTGGTGATGACGAACTGCGAACCATTGATATCTTCCCGATAGTCAATTTCAGCGCCCACCAGATACTGGTAGCTGATGGGGTCAATAATAAGTTGCACACCGTTTTTCACCATGGTGGCGTCATCCTCATTGATGGTTTCATCAAAGGTAAAGCCATACTGAAAGCCCGAGCAACCGCCGCCCTGGACAAACACACGCAACTTGAGCGCCGGATTACCTTCTTCCGCAATCAGTTCGGCCACTTTATTTGCCGCACTGTCCGTAAAATTGATCGGCGCGGATGTTTCGATTGCAGCATTCATGTGTTACTCCCCAAAAAAAGACAACCCATTATAAGCGACCTGAAATTTTCCTGCTTGATGTGGAAAAAATGAAGGAGAACGCCGCATGACACCCGTCAGGCCATTTCTAGGGTGCGAGGGGGGCGTGCGATAAGCCCACAGCCTCATCCAGGCCAAACATCAGGTTCATACACTGGATACC
>JAISIS010000163.1 GCA_031261905.1 Burkholderiaceae bacterium | reverse complement strand
GGGAGACAGGACACATCCGCCGCGCGTATCCAGGGTTCGGGCTGCCAAAGTCCGGGAGGCGGTCAGGGAAATGACAGGCGCGGCTCCAGCTCATTCCGGTTCATGGAAAAAGGCAATTCATGCCGGACAGGAAGAAGTGCGGCAGGCGTGGAAGCAGGCGGCTGATGTACTGGAAAAAGAAGGAGGAGATGAAGCCGCTCTTTCGCGGAACATCCGCGCCATGCTTGACGCCATGCCGCCAGTTGAGACTGAGCGCGAGGCGATAAAACGCGCATTGCGGGAAAGGTTTGGCAAGCAGAAGGAGAAAAGCGCCACTGTGCCGGATACGACAAAGCCGCCTGAACCGGAATCACGCAGCGACAGGGATGCACGGAAAAAGCGTGAACGGGATTGGGAACGGTGAGGAAATTCAATTATTGATGATAAACAGCACATAATCCTTAAAGGAAAGTGCAGTCAAATTGCAGTCATGGCGTACTGGAGTTAACCTTGTTCCCTTGGGGGCATCACAGGTTCCAGAATTTAGCGAGTTGCGCAAGGCATTGATTTAAAATAACATTTTATGAAGATTGAAGCTTCGGAGGGCAGTACTCTATCCATTGAGCTACGAGCGCCTTGGAGGTATGCGATGCCTTCCACGGGTGAAGCCATCGTAACGAGTTCGCTATTCTACCCTAATTGCACCCGCCCCGGCTGATCCGTTGCAAAAGAAGCGCGAGGAACTCACAACATCTTGTTTCTGGTCTTTGGCGGGTTTTTGGCGAAATAACGCTTGACGCCGTTCAGGATGGCTTCGGCGATGCTGTCCTGATGGGCGTTGTTGTTCAGCCTGGCTTCCTCGTCAGGATTGGAGATGAAAGCGGTTTCCACCAGTATGCTGGGGATATCCGGCGCCTTGAGAACGGCAAACCCGGCCTGCTCCACATGTGCCTTGTGCAGGCGGTTGATGCCGCCCATTTCATTTAATACCGCGCTGCCAAGCTTAAGGCTATCCTTGATTTGTGCGGTGGTGGAAAGGTCCAGCAACACGCTGGCCACCTGGCGGTTGTGGCTCTTGATGTTGATGCCGCCTATCAGGTCAGCCTCGTTTTCCCTTTTGGCCAGCCACCTTGCCGAGGTGGATGAGGCGCCTTTTTCGGAGAGCGCGAAAACAGAAGAACCGTTGGCGCGCGGCTCAATGAACGCATCCGCGTGAATGGAGATAAAAAGGTCCGCCTGCGCCTGGCGCGCTTTTTGTACGCGCACCTGCAACGGGATGAAGTAGTCACCGTTGCGCGTCATGACAACCCGCATGTTTGGCTCCTGCTCAATACGCGTCTTGAGTTTGCGGGCGATGGCGAGTACCACATCTTTTTCGCGGCTGCCGCGATGGCCGAGCGCACCGGAATCTTCTCCGCCGTGTCCGGGATCCAGCACGATAGTCACCATGCGGTTAAGCTGGATGGGCTTTGCGCCTTTGGCGTGTTTGGATGCAATGGTTTTGGGGGCGTGCTCCTTTTTGTCTTCAACAGGCGGCGCATCGGATTTTTGCCGCGCTTTGTCCTGCTCGCTCTTGCGGATCAGGGCGGCAATCGGGTCAAGCGGGACAGCCGGATACAAATCCAGTACCAGACGATGCTGGAATTTTTCAACGGGTTTCAGGTTGAATACCTGCGGCTTGACACTTTCTCTCAGGTCAAAAACCAGCCGCACGACATGGGGGCTGGTCTGCCCGACCCGCGCTTTTTTGATGTAAGGGTCGTCTGTATGAATCTTGGCGACCAGTTCCTTTAGCGCCGGGTTCAGCGTAATGCCCTCAAGATCCACCACCAGCCGCTCCGGATTCTGCAACATGAAGTGCGAGGTTTTGATTTCGCCGTCATGCTCCAGTGTGATGCGTGTGTAATCCTGCGCGGGCCAGACGCGGACATCCAGAATTTTCGCGCTCCAGGCAGGCAAGGCCACAACGAATGACAGCACCAGGGAAAGCAAGGCCCCTGCCATCATCTTCAATGGATTATGGCGCATCCGGTTCATGCCGCCTGCTCCGTTCTTAATGAAATTCAACGCAAAGTGTCCCTATGGCTTGAGCGCCGATTTCTGTACGGCCATAAAATTTTGCCCTCCGGCCTTCACCGATAATCAGGAAAATCCCCTCAATATCCGCCTGAGGCAATACATCGACCGCTTTTTCCGGCCACTCCACAATACAAATGGTATTATCGTTAAAGTATTCGGAAAAGCCCGCTTCCATAAACTCTTCCGGATTTTCCAGCCTGAAGAAATCAAAATGCACCAGTTCGGTTGGCGTACCGGCCAGATTGATCGTATAGTGTTCGGCGAGCGCGTAAGTAGGGCTTTTCACGTTGTCTTCATACCCGGCAGCTTGCAGCATCGCGCGCACCAGCGTGGTCTTTCCGGAACCCAGATCGCCGTACAGGTAGATTTTCATCCCCGGCTTCAGCGTTTTGGCAAGGGAAGCTCCCAGCGCAATGGTGTCCGCTTCATTCTGTAAATAAACGGTTTTCCGCAGCATGGTGTGCCTCACTTCAGCATTTTTAAAGCATTTACTTCTTTTACGGCTTGCTTTCCGGCAATATTAGTATTGTGAGTAAATTTTGCCATATTTTTTCTTGTTTTTGTTGCAAATTGTAATTCAAGCAGTTGATTTTTTATGGTTTTATTGAGAAATGCCGCGTTTTTTGTGCTGCAAAGCGATTTTGATTGCCTGGACCAGATGTATCCCCTATGAAGAAAGAAAGAAAACCGCGTCCATCCCCTGACAGTTTTACCGGAATTGTGCCTGCGCCTTTCGGGGCCGTAGGCTTTAAAACGGATGGTGAAATGGTAACCGGCGTGTCTTTTATGCCGGGCCATACTATCGGCAAAACGCCCGCGGACGCGTTTGCAAGAGAAGTGGCACGCCAGTTGGCGGCCTATCTGGCCGATGCGGCTTTTTTGCCCGACTTTCCGGTAGTGGATGCTGGTACGGATTTCCAGCGGAAGGTGTGGCGGGAAATGCGGAAAATTCCTGTCGGCAAAGCCCGGACTTACGGGGATGTGGCAGGCAGTATCGGCTCTGGCCCGCGTGCCGTTGGCGGTGCCTGTGCGGCTAACCCGCTGGTGTTGTACTACCCCTGCCACCGCATTGTGGCGGCAGGAGGCATAGGCGGCTTTTCAGGAGAAACCGCCCCGGACAACGGCTTTCTTCGCATCAAGCAATGGCTACTCCGGCATGAAGGTTTTCTGAGGTAGATATGTCCGCAACCAATCCCCTGGCTCCCGGCAACCAGTCGCTTATCGATGAGTTCTGCGACACGCTCTGGCTGGAAGACGGGCTGTCCAAAAACACGATGGATGCCTATCGCCGTGATTTGCAGCAATTTGCGCACTGGCTGGAAAAACAACGCGCAAATGCCGATTTGCTCCATGCCGGGCCAGAGGACATGAGCGCGTACTTCGCTGCGCGTCATGCCGAAACGAAAGCCACTTCCGCCAACAGGCGGCTGACGGTGTTCAAACGCTTTTATCAGCTTTTTCTCCGGCAGGGCAGAATCAGCAGTGACCCCTGTCTTAAGCTCAAATCCGCCCGGCAGCCTGAACGTTTCCCGAAAACGCTTTCCGAATCCCAGGTAGAAGCCCTGCTGGCCGCGCCAGATATCAATACGCCACTGGGCTTGCGTGACCGCGCCATGATTGAGCTTATGTATGCCAGCGGCTTGCGCGTCTCGGAACTGGTCATGCTGAAATCCATTGAACTGAGCATGAATGAAGGCATTTTGCGGGTCATCGGCAAAGGCGGAAAAGCCAGGCTGATTCCGTTCGGGCAGGAGGCGCGCGCCTGGCTGGAACAATACCTGGAAGAAGCGCGCCCGAACATCCTGAACGGACAAATCTCCGATGCGCTTTTTGTCACGGCGCGGGGTAGCGCGATGACCCGGCAAATGTTCTGGGTACTGATCCGCAAATACGCCAGACAGGCGGATATCCACGCGCCCCTGTCGCCACATACCCTGCGGCATGCCTTTGCCACCCATTTGCTGAACCATGGGGCGGATTTGAGGGTCGTGCAACTTCTCCTGGGGCATGCGGATATCTCAACCACGCAAATTTATACTCATGTCGCCCGGGAA
>JAISIS010000143.1 GCA_031261905.1 Burkholderiaceae bacterium | reverse complement strand
TGCTCTTTGATCTCGTTGCGTAATAAGAGGCGCTTTTTATCTTCGGAAAGTGGAATATAGCTAGCCTCATCCTCGTCCCGGATTTCCTGGCGACGGGTTTGAATGGCAAAGTATGTCTGGGCGAAAGCAATCGGTTTTTTGCGGGAATCCCCATTCTGGGCGATCAAATAAGATGCGTATCTTGTCAGTTGAATGTCATGTACTTCATGCTTTGCGCCCTTCCCGGCATTGATCACTTTCGTGACGTCACGAAAGTGATCAATGATGTTATGAGAGCTTGATTGACAAGCAATTTTTGCTTTCTCAATAACATTTTGAAAATTTTCCCACCTATCATAGCCTAATAACCTTTGAAGGTCTCTGGCATACCAGAACTCAACCTCATCATCATTATGGGCGGCGTCCTCAAATTGACCAATTAATCCTTCGATAGTGGAATCCGACATACTGCCCAAAGCATCATCAAAGGCAACTCTTGCAAGCTTTTCCGAGTGGCTATCCATTCTTACCTCATAAAGACTTTTACGAAATTACGCATGTACTTCCTATAATTGATCCATCTATTCGCCCTGCTACCCAAGAAGTAAAAATAATACAACATTAATATTATCCAGCCTGGCAACCAAATCCTCTGCCCGTAAATGTGTATACCGCCTGAGCATCTGCATGGATTTATGCAAGCGTCATCCTTTCTTGCTGATAAGCGCTTTCCAGGTATCGGATTCGGTTCTTACGAAGGTTGCCATAAAGTCTCCGGTACAACAATGAAGTGTACCGACATGGCACCTTTTGGCATTTTATAAAGCAAATGGGTTACGCCATCCAAGCATAACCCATTGTTTTTATTGGTGCTGATGAGAAGAATCGAACTTCCGACCTACTGATTACGAATCAGTTGCTCTACCAACTGAGCTACATCAGCAAAAACATGTATTGTAGCAAAAAAAGCGCGCGCTGCACGATTTTCAGAGGGCGCGCCTGTATAATGCCGCAACAAGCCTCTTTCAGGGATGAAAACCACTATGTTTACCACTTCCATCAGATCACTGGCGCGCCTGGCCTGTATTATCGGCACCCTGTTTTGCTCCACGGCGGCTTTCGCGCAGGAAAACATTATCCGGGAACGGTTCCGGGAAAAGGTTGTTCCGGGGGAGAAAACCATCTCCGTAAAGAAAACGCCGTTTGCAGGGCTGTATGAGGTTCGCGCCGGGAATCAGATTGTGTACACGGACAGCAAGGCAAACTATCTGTTTATTGGCCGGGTTATTGATATTGAGAGCCATAAGGATTACACTCAGGAACGCATGGAACAGATAAACGTTATCCGTTTTTCCGATTTGCCTCTGGAGCACGCAATCAAGCGGGTTCACGGCAAAGGGGAGCGTGTTATCGCCGTTTTTGCCGATCCCAACTGCGGTTACTGCAAGCATCTGGAAGAGATGCTGCAAGGCGTTGACAACCTGACGACCTATACTTTCCCGCTGAATATCCTCTCTGAAAGATCGCGCGATATTTCACGCAATGTGTGGTGCTCGCCCAACCGCAGCAAGGCCTGGAACGCCTGGATGGTTGATGGCGTACAGCCGCCGCAGGCAACCAATGATTGTGTTTATTCCGATGAGATAACCCGCCGCCTCGCCGCGAAATACGGGATTACCGGCACCCCTGTCATCTTCTTCAAAAACGGCTCCCGGATAACGGGCATGCCCCCGGCTGAAGAGTTCGCCAAAGCGCTTTCCGTAGCAAGATAACCCTGTTCGTGGAGTAGAGAAGCATGTCATCGGTTGAAGCGCAACTGCGCGAGATTCTTGCCAGAAGAATCCTGATTCTGGATGGCGCTATGGGTACTATGATCCAGCGCTATGGTCTTACGGAAGAGGATTACCGGGGCGGCGCCGATGGCCGCTTTGCCGCCTTTGCCGCACCGCCGTCCGCCGCGGGCCGTCCGCTATTTCTGAAAGGGAACAACGAGCTGCTGTCGCTGACGCAGCCCCAAGTCATCGCCGCTATCCACGATGCCTACCTGGAAGCGGGCGCCGATGTGATTGAAACCAATACGTTTGGTGCAACCTCTGTTGCGCAGGAAGACTATCACATGGCGCATCTCGCGTATGAGATGAATGTCGAATCGGCAAAAATCGCGCGGGAAGCCTGCGCCAGGTTTTCCACACCGGAACATCCGCGTTTTGTTGCCGGCTCCATAGGCCCGACGCCAAAAACCGCCTCTATTTCCCCGGATGTCAATGATCCGGGCGCGCGCAATATTGACTTCGACCAACTGGTTGTGGCCTATACGGAGCAGGTGCGCGGGCTGGTTGACGGCGGCGTTGATCTCTTGCTGGTTGAAACGGTATTTGACACGCTTAACTGCAAGGCTGCGCTTTTCGCCATAGACGCCTTTGCCGAAGCCAGCGGCAAAAAACTGCCGATTATGATATCCGGCACAGTAACGGATGCTTCCGGGCGTATCCTTTCGGGCCAGACGCTCACTGCCTTCTGGCATTCCGTCCGGCACGCCAGACCGCTGACCATCGGGCTTAACTGCGCCCTGGGCGCGGCATTGATGCGCCCGTATGTGGAAGAAATTTCCCGGATCGCCGAAGCGTACATCTGTATTTATCCGAATGCCGGGCTGCCCAACCCGATGAGCGAAACCGGCTTTGACGAATTACCGGCTGATACCGCCACCCTGTTGCGGGAGTTTGCCGACAGCGGCCTGCTTAATGTGGTGGGCGGTTGTTGCGGCACCACGCCTGACCATATCCGCGCCATCGCCAGGGCCGTGCGTGATTTTCCGCCCAGGGTAATCCCGGCAATCCAGCCCGCCATGCGGCTTTCCGGGCTGGAGCCTTTCGTTATTGATGACGACTCGCTCTTTGTCAATGTGGGCGAACGCACCAATGTCACCGGCTCCAAAGCCTTCGCACGCCTGATTCTTAACGAGGATTACGCGCAGGCCCTGACGGTCGCCCGGCAACAGGTTG
>JAISIS010000139.1 GCA_031261905.1 Burkholderiaceae bacterium | reverse complement strand
GACCAGCCCACGCAGGATGTCGAGTTTTGTGTCGTAACCAGTGCTTTCCTGCGTCTCGCCGGCAGGTTGCGGGGCGCTTGCCACAGTTGTCGGCGATTGTGCGGTGGCTTCCGTTGCGGGTTGCGGCGTTTGCTCGGCTTCCAGCAGTTGTTTCGCCGTATCGGATAGTGTAATCCTTGAGGCGGAACCTTCCACTTTCAAGGAGCGCGATACTCGGCTGTTGCTGAACTGGATTATTTTCCCATCGGATTCCTGCTGACCGTTCAGCGTTTCTTGTGTTTCCTGATAACGCAAGGCGCTGTGCTCGGCGGACAGGTTCAGTTGGCTGTTGGCGATTTTCATAAGGTTCTCCCGTTTCCTAATAACGTTATCGGCCAGCGGCGAAAAAACTGAAGTGACAACCCGAAAAAACGGGAGAGACGGCTTGATGGGGTCGCTTAAATCATGGCGCTGATGAATCTGACCGCTTCAGGGTCAACTCGCTCTGCGGTTTGTTGTTTTTTGCCAACACCGATTCGACAGGATCATTACAAAACTCGCAAAATTCGATCACACCATTTGCACGCACATATTTAGCATGGTACTATTTGGCAGACAAATTATTTGCCACAAAAACAAGGGGCGTTATACCTATGCAAGACCATGATCGAATCCGGATGCTGTTTACCACATCCTTATCCCAATCCGCCCGTGCTTACAGTTCTGTTGCCAACAAGCTTGCCGCAAACTATGGGCTGTCGCAGGCGACCGCCTGGCCTGCCGTCATGATTTCCCGTATGGGCAATCATGTGCGGCCTGGCGAACTGGCTGAAACGCTGGGCCTTGATCCTTCCTCGCTGGTACGCATTATTGATCAATTGGTCAATGCGCAAATTGTCGAAAGGCTTGAAGATCCCCAGGACCGGCGCGCAAAAATACTGAACCTGACCAAAGAAGGCGAAAAGATTATCGCCCAGGTGGAACATGCACTCATTAATTTTCGCGGTAAATTGTTAAAAGATGTCCCTATTGCCGACATCCAAACCTGTGTGCGTGTCCTTGGCGCATTGCGCTCTGCGGTCAAAAATCACGAGCCTGCCTGATCGCCTGTCCTCACTCGCACCATGCAAGCTCGCGCAGAAAAAGTCATCCGCCTGAATTTTCCTTCGCTTCCGGCGCCGAAGGAATGGCTTTTTTCGATCAAATGTTTTATGTCGGCCGCAATGGCCATTTATTTCTCGCTGAAAATCGGCCTGACGCATCCTTTCTGGGCTGTCGGCACCTGCTACGTCATTGCCGCGCCACTGGCGGGCCCGGTCCGCTCCAAAGGCCTGTACCGCTCCATAGGCACCGTACTGGCCGGACTGATGATTATCTTTACCATACCGCTCTTCCTCAATTACCGTCCGATTTATATCATTGCATGTTCGGGATTTGCGGGAATTTGCATGTATGTATCCTTGCTTGACCGGACGCCTCGCGCCTATATCTTCATGCTGGCCGGTTATACGGCCGCCATTATCGGCACCCCGCTTTTAAACGATACGCAGATAATACTGGAAGGGACACCTTTCCGGACAGCTGCCGACCGGGTGCTGGAAATCACTATTGCGTTGTGCTGTTCCGCAATTGTCCACAGCCTGGTATTCCCCCAGAGCATCGGAGACGCCCTGCTGGCTCGCCTGGACCAGACCATTAACGATGCCAGGAAATGGACGGCGGATGTGCTTACCGGAGTAAAGAGCGCCAACGCAATGCCGCAACATCGCAAACTCGCGCAGGATATTACCGAACTGCGCATGATGGCGACCCACCTGCCCTTTGATACGCACAATATCCGCTGGACAACGCAAGTCGTGCAGGCGCTTTATGACCGGCTCTCGACGCTGGTACCCCTGGTTTCCGGAATAGAAAACCGGATCGCAGCCCTGACGGAAGGGTTGTCAGAAATACGTTCAACCGCCTGGCGAACCTTGCTGGGCGATATTGCAAGCTGGTGCCAGCGTGGACGCTCCTCTCCGGAAAGAGTGCGCAACCTGAAAAACCGCATAAACGAGCTATTACCCGAAACCAGCGCCGAGGCAAGCTGGGAACAAATGCTGCTGATTAACCTGGCCTCTGAACTCCATTTGATGATAGACGCCTTTGAGGCATGCTACGAATTCCGTTACCGGATTGAGGTTGGCGTCAAGAAAGGAGTCATCCAGGAAGTCCCAGGTACGCAGACGGTTCCCAACAGGGTATTGCATGTTGACAAAGGGCAGGCGCTGATGGCGGCTGCGGGCGTCACCATCTCAACCATCATCTGCTATGTTCTCTGGTACGTGACGGATTGGCCAACAGGCTGCTTTGCGCCTATGTATGCCTGCATCATGAGTTCGATTTTTGCCGCAATGGATAACCCGGCTCCCGGGCTGAAGGTTGCGTTCAGGTACACATCCTACTCCATTCCGTTCGCGGTGTTGTACCTGACCATTCTGATTCCTAGCACCCATACAATAGAAATGCTGCTGCTGATGATGGCGCCGTTTTTTCTGTGGATGGGCATTTACATCGGGCGTCCGGCCACGGCAGGCGCTTACCTGATCATGCTGATGGCGGTTGTCGGCCTGCTCATGCTGTATGACTTTGGCCAGGCCGACATGACCTCCTATATCAACGGGCAGATTGCCCAGCTTGTCGGAATCGGTGTCGGGCTTTTCGTTGTTCGCATCCTGAGGAATGTTGACCTGGAACGCATTATCCGGCGCATCACGCGATCCGGGTGGGAAGACATAGCACGTATGGCAAGGACCATGCGACCCGTGTCCGTTGCGGTTACCGCTGTACGCATGATTGACAGGGTAAACCTGCTGGCTCCGCGCCTGGCCGCCGTTGAAAGCCAGAAAGGTCCGCTTTCTCTCGGGCTGATGGAAGATATCCGGGTCAGCGTGAATCTGACGTTCCTGCTTGACAGCCAGGAATTCCTGGCTGAAAACGGTATGTCGTCTGCAGATTTCATGACAGCTCTGGCAGATTATTTCAACGCGAAACTCAAGCAGGCACAAGGCGATGGCCGCGCACTCCTGATCCAGTTGGACCGCCTGCTGTACCAGATATGCGCCCTGCCGTCCTCGGAGGGTAAAAACCGGGTGATGGCAGCGCTGGCAGGTATCCGCAAGGATATTTTCCCGAATACGCTTTTTCTCAAAGTGGTGGTATCCAGGAGGGATCCGGAATGACTGGCTGGACCGGCTTGATTGGTGAAATCAGTATTTTTGGCTTTTACATGCCACTCGGTATCGTTATGGCGATAGCCGCCCTGGCGGTTGCCTCCCTGATCAGCCGTACGCTGGCCCGTTTCGGCGTTTATCGTTATGTCTGGCATCCGGCACTTTTCGATCTGGCGATTTTTGTTATCGTCATGGGTATTTTCTTTGTCATCTCTTCACTCCGTGGGTCATAGTATGCGTTTTGAATTTTCCAGGCCGCTGGCCATCCGCTTTTTCGTTACGGCAGGCACGATTCTGATCGCCTGTCTGGTAGGGTGGCGGCTGTTTCTGCATTACGAATATGACCCCTGGACCCGTGACGGCAGAGTCAAAGCCGATATTGTGCAAATCGCGCCGGATGTGACAGGGCAGGTCATCCAGGTCAATGTAAAGGATAACCAGATCGTCAAGAAAGGCGATATTCTTTTCGAAATTGACCGGGATCGTTTTGAACTGGCACTCCGTAGAGCCGAAGCCACCGTACAGGAAATGCAGGTTTCGCTGGAACAGGCAAAACGTGAAGACACGCGCAACCAGAACCTGAAAGATCTGGTCTCGCACGAATTGCGCGAACAGGGGAAAGCCAGGGTTGATCAACTGGAAGCCGATCTGGCGCTGGCGATTGTCCAGAGGGATACAGCCCAGCTGGATCTGACGCGTTCGCGCGTGTATGCCACAGTCAACGGCTATGTGACCAACCTCAATGTCTACGTCGGTACTTATGTGACCGCCAGTCACCCGGTACTTGCCCTGGTGGATACGGATTCTATTTATATTGAAGGCTATTTTGAGGAAACCAAGCTGCCCAGCATACACCCTGGTGACCCTGTCACCATTGATCTTATGGGCGAGGAAGTTAAATTGAAAGGGCACATACAAAGCATTGCAAGCGGTATTTACGACAGGGAACGCGCAACAGGCAACAACCTGCTCCAGAACATCAATCCCACGTTGAACTGGGTAAGACTGGTGCAGCGCATCCCTGTCAGGATCGCGCTGGATAGCCGCCCGCAGCACATCCGGCTGATTGCCGGGCAAACCGCGACCATTACGGTACATACCAAAGAGCGCAGGGACCGCCAGCAGGCCGAAGCGGCAAAGGCAAAATAAGGAAGCTCCATGATGTTGTTACGCCGATTACCCCGCTGGATTTTTCTCTTGCCATTCCTGGCTGTGCTGGCAGCCTGCACCACGGTCGGTCCCGACTACCGTGTGCCTGACGAAGCCGTTGTCAAACAGGAAAAGGCAGGCGCTGAATTTGTCTCGGCCAAAGAGCCTATCTATGTTCCGGATGACCTGCCGCGCGACTGGTGGCATATGTATGAGCAGACCACCCTGAACGAACTCATCAACAAGGCCTTGGCCGCCAACACGAATTTGCGCATCGCCACGGCAAATCTGGCCCGCTCCCGTGCGATCCTGGAAGAAGCGCGCACCATGACGGACCCGATCTTTGATCTCGGCGCGACGCCCACCTACGGTATCAATGCCACCAAATATGGCGCTGCGCGGGAACACAACCACTGGTTTTACAGCATGGGCGCGGGCATGTCTTACCAACTGGATTTATTCGGCAAACTGGCGCGCGCCATTGAAGCGGCCACTGCCGATATGGAAGCCACCCGCGCGGCCTATGACCTGATGCGCATTACCGTTATCGCGGATACGACCCGAGCCTATCTGGACGTATGCTCCTCCGGGCACCAGATTGATGTTGCCCGCCATTCGGTTGACCTTCAGGAGAAATTTGTTAACACCACCGAACGCCTTGCCAGCGGCGGGCGCGCGACCGCACTGGAAGTCAGCCGTACGCGCGCCCAATTGGAACAACTGCGCGCCGCCGTTCCACCGCTCGTTGCCCAGCAGCGCACCGCTGTTTATCAGTTGGCGGTACTGACTGGTGAACTGCCTGACACGCTGACAGACAAAGTAGGGCAATGCCGGGCGATTCCCGCGCTGACCCGGCCCATCCCGGTAGGCGATGGCGCGGCACTACTCAAACGGCGACCGGACATCCGTGAAGCGGAAAGGGCACTGGCGGCGGCTACCGCCAGAATCGGCGTGGCGACTGCGGAACTCTACCCTGATATCAGCCTGGGGCTGACGCTGGGCAGCACCGGCACCTTTTCCGACTGGGGATCCTCCAACTTTTTCCGCTGGGGTGTCGGCCCGCTGATTTCCTGGACCCTGCCCGCTACCGGCCCGGCGCGCGCGCGCATCAAGCAGGCCGAAGCGGCAACCGCCGCGGCGCTGGCCTACTTTGACGGCACCGTACTACGCGCCCTGAAAGAAACCGAAAGCGCGCTGACAACCTATGCCCGTGCGCTGGACCGGAACGCCGCCTTAAAAGAAGCGCGTGACCAGAGCGCGCTGGCCTCACGGCAGGCGCACATGCTCTACGAATATGGCCGGACAGACTTCCTGACGACACTGGACGCAGACCGGACGCTGGCTGACTTTGAAAGCCGCCTGGCAGAATCCGAAGCCCAGCTTGCCCGAAACCAGGTAGAACTCTTCCTGGCGCTTGGCGGCGGCTGGGATCCTGCAGCAACCGAGGAAAAACCTGAAACCGAAACCGCACCCGCCATCACAGAAGCGGAGCCAGTGGCTGAAACTGCGGCAGAAACGGAAACCACGCCGGAAGAACCTGCGGCTCCCGCACCCTGACAACGCAATAAAGTGATTATTCCGCTTTCATTTGCATGGCGGCTTCATACAGGCGCTTCTTCCTGACTCCCGTAATGCGCGATGTCAAAACGGCGGCCTGGCTTGGCGGACACGCTTCAAGCAGGATAGACAAAATACGTCTGGCTTCGGCTTCATCCTGCGTCTCCCCGCCTGTTGCGCCTTCCACCACAAGCACCAGTTCACCCCGTGCATGATTGGGATCGGCATTCAGCCAATGTGGCGCTTCTGACAGGCGGCAACTGTGCACCTCTTCAAACAGCTTCGTGATTTCCCGCGCGATAACCACCCGGCGATCCGGACCAAGTACAGTCAGCAGGGAAACCAGCGTCTCGCCAATCCTGTGAGGCGCTTCATACATTACCAGCGTAGCGGGGATTGATTTCAGCGATTCCAGCAGGCTTTCCCTGGCCATAGTTCTGGCAGGCAGAAAGCCGGCAAAATAAAAGTGGTCAGCCGGAAAACCGCTGGCGGAAAGCGCGGCGATGGCGGCACAGGCGCCCGGCACCGGCACCACACGCAAGCCTGCGGAAAGAACAGCCTGAACAAGGTACGCGCCCGGATCGGATATAGCGGGCGTCCCGGCATCCGTCACCAGCGCGATCCTTTCTCCTTGCAGGAGCCGTGCAAGCAACGCCTCTGCCGCGTGGCGCTCGTTATGCTGATGAACTGCGATCAGTTCCCGGGAAATGCCGTATTGCGAAAGCAACGTACCGGTCGTGCGCGTATCCTCGCAGGCAACCGCATCCATCAGGGAAAGCGCATAAAGCGCCCGGAACGTCATATCCCCGGCATTCCCGATAGGCGTTGCCAGCACATACAGTGCTCCTGCCGGATAATCCTGACGCGCCACATTCAGCATGATGCGCTCAACCGCCAGCCTCTCGCCGTTTTCTTCATTTCTCATATTGCATTCCTAATCCGTCCCGCCGCAAGTCTGATATGATTGTGCGCGAGAGTGTCTTCAAAAACAAGCGAACCATCCCATGCCATCTCCTTCCATCCCGAAAAACATGCGGCAACAGGGGCAGGCGGGAGAAGACGCGGCCCTGGCCTGGCTGCAACAACAGGGGCTGACCCTGATCAGGCGTAATTTTCGCTGCCGCATGGGAGAAATTGATCTCATCATGCAGGATGGCCGCACGCTGGTTTTTGTGGAAGTCAGACAACGCGCCAGCCGTGGTTTTGGCGGTGCGGCGGCGAGCATTACCCGCACCAAGCAATTGCGCCTTATCAAAACGGCCCAACTGTTTTTGCAGAAACTTAACACCACTCCTGCCAGCCGCTTTGACGCAATCGCGCTGGATGGCGGTAAAATCACCTGGCTGAAAAACATTATTGAGACGTAAAATATATTCGGGAACCATAACCACCGGACAACACAACCATAACGAAATACATGAGCAATCAGCGTATATTGGGACATTTCATCGAAAGCGCCGAACTGAAAATGCGGGTAGCGGAAATCATGGCGCAGCCTGTCGCCGATGCGGCAGAGAGAATATTTACCGCCATATCGCAGGGGAACCGGGTACTGGCCTGCGGCAATGGCGGATCGGCGGCGGATTGCCAGCACTTTGCGACCGAACTGGTTGGCCGCTTTGAGCGGGAACGGCTACCTCTGCCCGCCATTGCGCTGACGACAGATACTTCCATGCTCACTGCCATCGGCAACGACTATG
>JAISIS010000119.1 GCA_031261905.1 Burkholderiaceae bacterium | reverse complement strand
TCGGACTGGACAAGGGGCGCGATCCGCAAAGTTACGCCATCAGCATCAAGGAGCTTTGGCAAGTCCCTTCAAACGTGTATGAGCCGGGCCTGGCGCTTCATACGGCAGGCTGGCCTCTGGACGGCAGAACCTATGGCGGCGCGTTTCTTTACCACCTGCCCGGAAACCGGGTCGCCATTGGCCTGACTATCGGGCTGGCCTATGAAAATCCCTGGTTGTTTCCCTATGGCGAATTCCAGCGGCTCAAGGCGCATCCCGCCATCCGTTCTTATCTGGAAGGCGGTGAATGCCTGGAATATGGCGCAAAGACAGTGGCGGCAGGTGGCTTGCAGGCATTGCCGGAACTGGTTTTTCCAGGCGGCGCGCTTTTGGGCTGCAATGCCGGGTTCATGAACGGCGCGCGCCTCAAGGGCATTCATACCGCCGTCAAATCCGGAATGCTGGCGGCAGAAGCGGTTTTCATGGCGCTAAAGGCGGGGCGCAGTCAGGATGTGCCTGACGCATATCCCCGTCTTTTCCGGGAATCCTGGCTGTATCAGGAGCTTTATCGCGCCCGCAATTTCAGGCCGCAGATGAGCAAAGGGCTATGGCCCGGCGCTTTCCGTTTCGGTTTTGATCAGGTGGTATTGCGCGGAAAAACGCCCTGGACACTGCACCGCAGCCGTCCTGATTACGCCTGCCTGAAACCGGCTGCGGATTGCGCGCCCATCCCTTATGAGAAGCCGGAAGCGGCACTGCGGCGCGACATACTCGAATCACTGTATCTCTCCGGCGTTCACCATGAAGAAAACCAGCCTGTCCATCTGTGCCTGAAAGACGAAACCTTGCCGGTAACGCTGAATCTGGCAACCTGCGCCGGGCCGGAATCGCGCTACTGTCCTGCCGCAGTCTATGAATTCACCGTGGATGAAGCTGGCGCGCCGCGCCTTCACATCCATGCCTCCAACTGCCTGCATTGTAAAACCTGCGACATCAAGGACCCGGCACAAAACATTGTGTGGGTTGCGCCGGAAGGCGGCGATGGCCCGGAATACCGCGAGATGTAACGATTTTCCCTGAATCCGCGCATAAATTTTCGCAGGTGTAAAAAAGTAATGCGCCACAACTTGTTCTTTGGCGGGAAAATGCTTTACCATTGATGCGGGAGAGAAGTGGCAAAGGCCTTGTTGATTCGGGTTGGTTTTCACCAGGCGGTATTATTTCAGGGAGAAACAATGCCAGCAACCACCTTGCCGGATTCAGCGTTTCATGCGCTGATAGGAGGGGATTACCGTGATCCGTTTTCTGTTCTGGGAATGCACAGGGAAGCGGATCGCCTTATTGTTCGTGTATTGATGCCGGGCGCCTGGCGTGTCGCGGTGATTGATGCCGTCAGTGGGCGCAGGATGCGCGAACTCCCAAGAGTGCGTGACAGTGCGCTGTTTGAGGGGGTAATCAGGGGCCGCAGAAAGCCTTTTCCCTATCGTTTGCTCGTTTCCTGGGATGGGGAAAGCGAGCAGGATATGGAGGATGCCTATCGCTTCAGCCATGTGCTGGGCGATATAGACGTCTGGCTGCTTGCCGAGGGAACCCATCACCGGCCTTACGAAAAAATGGGAGCGCATCCCAGGGAAATGGATGGCGTTCCCGGTGTGGCTTTTGCCGTGTGGGCGCCCAATGCCCGGCGGGTTTCCGTGGTCGGCAGTTTCAATGGCTGGGACGGACGCCGCCACATGATGCGCTACCGGCTGGAATGTGGCGTATGGGAGATTTTCATTCCCCATCTCATGCCGGGCGATTTGTACAAATACGAAATCAAAACCCTGGCGGGAGAGGTCGTCATTAAATCCGATCCTTTCGCTTTCCGCGCCCAGCTTCGCCCCGATACCGCCTCGGTCGTTCACTGGCTGCCCGAAATTTATCCCATGCGCGAAGACCGCAAAAAGGCCAACGCGCTTGACGCGCCAATCAGCATCTACGAAGTTCATCTGGGGTCGTGGCGCAAAAAAGACGGCTGGCAATGGCTTACCTACCATGAACTGGCCGAGCAACTGATTCCCTACGTCAGGGAACTCGGTTTTACCCACATCGAATTGTTGCCGATCACAGAGCATCCGCATGACGGTTCCTGGGGCTATCAGCCCACGGGCCTGTATGCCGCCACCTCCCGTTACGGCCCGCCGGGCGCGTTCCGGGATTTTGTACGGGCGGCGCACGACAGCGGCATTGGCGTCATACTGGACTGGGTGCCCGCGCACTTTCCTGCGGATGCCCACGGATTGTACAAATTTGACGGCACCTGCCTTTATGAGCACGAAGACCCGCGTGAGGGCGTGCATCAGGATTGGGGAAGCATCATCTACAACTATGGCCGTACCGAAGTGACCAATTTCCTGGTGGGCAGCGCCCTTTACTGGATAGAGCGCTACGGCGTTGACGGGTTGCGGGTGGATGCGGTGGCTTCCATGCTGTACCGGGACTACAGCCGCGAGCCTGGAGAATGGATTCCGAACCAGTACGGGGGGCGCGAAAATCTGGAAGCCATTACCTTCCTGCGGAAAATGAATGAAATTATCGGGACAGAGCGCCCGGGCGCGGTGACAATGGCGGAAGAGTCAACCAGTTTTCCGGGCGTATCGCGTCCGGCATGGGATGGTGGTCTGGGATTCCATTTCAAATGGAATCTGGGATGGATGAACGACACGCTTTCCTACATGCATGATGATCCGGTATTCCGCAAATATAACCACAACAAAATGCGCTTTGGCATCATGTATGCCTTCTTCGAAAACTTTATCCTGCCGCTTTCCCATGACGAGGTGGTACACTGTAAAGGTTCGCTTATAGGGCGGATGCCGGGAGATGAATGGCAGCGGTTTGCCAATTTGCGCTGTTACTACGGATTCATGTGGGGGTTTCCCGGCAAGAAGCTGCTTTTCATGGGTGGTGAAATTGCGCAGTATTCGGAATGGAATGCCGATACCAGTCTGGAGTGGCACTTGCTTCAGTACCCCTTCCACGCCGGGGTGCAGCGCCTGATTCGGGATCTCAACGCCGTTTACCGTTCATACCCTGCGTTGCACAAGCTGGATTTTGAGCCGAAAGGCTTTGAGTGGATCATCCATGAAGATATCGCCAGTTCTGTCCTTTCTTTCATCCGCTGGGATGAAGCGGGCGACTTTGTGATAGTGATTTCCAATTTTACGCCGGTGCCGCGTTACGGCTACCGGATAGGCGTGCCCGGTCCGGGCTGGTACCGGGAAATAATCAACACCGATGCCCACATATACAACGGCAGTGGTGTGCATAATGGTGAACTGGAGGCGCAGCCTGTCTGGTCCAACCATCATGACTGGTCGGTTGAAATGACCGTGCCGCCGCTGGCGACCTGTATGCTGATCCGAAAGGGATGATGGATGTCATTTGCAGAACTCGACAAGCTGGAAACCGGCGCACATTTGCCGCTGGGCGCGCACTGGGATGGAAATGGCGTCAATTTTGCGCTTGTTGCTCCCAACGCCACTGCCGTTACGCTGTGCGTTTTTGATGAAACCGGAGAGAAAGAAGTAAAGCGTTACCAGCTACCCGCCGCACAGGAAGGCATCTGGCATGGTTATTTGCCTGATGCCGGGCCAGGGCTGGTGTACGGCTATCGGCTTGACGGGCCGTATCATCCGGAAGCGGGACACCGCTACAACACGGCCAAGGTGCTGCTTGATCCCTATGCACGGCGGGTGATCGGCAGCTATGGCGGGCAGGATGATTTTCGCGACGACAGCCCTGCGGATACTGCCGACATTGCGCTGAAAGGGCAGGTCATCCATGAGGAATATGACTGGGAAGGCGTGACGTCGCCCGTCATTGCGCCTGCGGATATGATTATTTATGAGGCGCACGTAAAGGGGATTACCAAACTGCATCCGGATGTGCCTGAAGAACTGCGGGGGTCCTACGCGGGCCTTGCCCATCCCGCGATGCTGGATTACCTGGCCGGACTGGGCATTACCTCGATCGAACTTTTGCCGGTTCAGGCGCGCGGCGATGAATCCCGCCTCCTGCAAATGGGGCTTTCCAATTACTGGGGATATTCCACCATCGGCTTCTTTGCCCCGGAAAACCGTTATTGGTCAGGCCGTCCCGGCACCACGCCTGTTTCCGAATTCCGCGATATGGTCAAAGCACTGCACAGCCGGGGAATCGAAGTATTGCTGGATGTCGTGTACAACCACACCGTAGAAGGCGGCACAGGCGGAGCGGCCCTGAGCTTTCGCGGGATTGACAATTTAATGTACTACCACTTGCCGCCCGAAAACCTGGCCGAATATGTCAACTGGTCAGGCTGCGGCAACTGCCTTAATCTGGGGAATCCGAGAGTGTTGCAGATGGTGATGGATTCCCTGAGGTACTGGGTGGAAGAAATGCATGTGGATGGTTTCCGCTTTGATCTTGCGCCGGTGCTTGCCAGAGACAAGGAAGCCTATTCCACGCAGTCCCATTTCTTTGCGGCCATCATGCAGGACCCGGTGCTCTCGCGCGTGAAAAAAATTGCCGAACCCTGGGATCTGGGGCCGAGCGGCTACCAGTTGGGTTACTTCCCGCCGGGATGGATGGAATGGAATGACGCCTACAGGGATACCGTGCGCGCGTTCTGGCTGCACCAGTGGCCCACGCTGGGCGAATTTACCACGCGAGTGGCCGGTTCCAGCGATATATTCAGGCATGATGGCCGTCTGCCGGCCTCATCCATCAACTTTATTACGGCGCACGATGGCTTTACACTCCAGGACCTGGTGAGCTACAACCACAAGCACAACGAGGCCAACGGAGAAGACAACCGGGATGGCTGCAACAAGAACCACAGTTGGAATTGTGGCGTGGAAGGCCCGGCAACCGGCGAGCGCGTCAACGCGCTTCGTTTACGGTACAAGCGCGCCATGATGGCAACGCTCCTGCTCTCGCAGGGCACACCCATGATCCTGGCGGGAGATGAACTGGGTCACAGCCAGCGGGGCAACAACAACGCCTATTGCCAGGATAATGAAATCACCTGGCTCAACTGGGAAAACGCCGATAAAACGTTTATGACCTTTGTGCGCGACGTGATTCGCCTGCGCAAGCAATACAAGGCGCTGGGCAACGATCAGTGGGCCGAGGAAACAGTGACGCATGGTGACACCGCCGCCATTCGCTGGCTTTCTCCTTCCGGCGGCGAGATTACGGGAAGCGCCTGGAACAACAAAAGCAACTACTGCATGGGCGCGATGATCCGCGTCAGTAGCGGCGAGGCGCGCCGTTGCCTCATTATGCTTAACGCTTCGGCGCAGGATGTGGTGTTCCGGTTGCCCGGCGGGCGCTGGCAGATCGAAATGGACAGTGGCGGCGAGATAGGTAAAGGCGCGGTGCTGGAATTTCAGGCGTTGCTGGAACCATACACCATATTGCTGGCGATTAGCCGATAAAATTGATAACATAAGAAAAGGCGCTTTGCCCTGAAAGCGTACGGCCCTGGGCACACAGGGGTTGATGTGACGAAGTTCCGGTTGTTCTTTTAAAACAGGAGGGCGGACAATGTCCATTCAGACGATATCTACAAAACCGTTTGCGGGACAGGAGCCCGGCACATCGGGTTTGCGCAAGAAAGTAACTGTTTTCCAGGAACCGGGTTATCTCGAAAATTTCATTCAGTCCGCCTTTGATTCCTACGCGCCGGTAGCGGGAAAAACGCTGGTGCTTGGCGGCGATGGGCGCTTCTACAATCGCACAGCCATCCAGACGATTTTGCGCATGGCCGCCGCCAATGGCTGGGGCAGGGTGCTGGTCGGGCAGAACGGCATCATTTCCACGCCCGCCATGAGCTGCCTCATCCGCAAGCACAAGGCGGCGGGGGGCATCATCCTCTCAGCCAGCCATAACCCAGGTGGCCCGGACGGGGATTTCGGCGTCAAATGCAATATCGCCAATGGCGGTCCCGCACCGGAAAAAATCACCGAAGCCATTTACGCCAAAACAGAATCCATTACCCAATACCGGATCAGCAACGCGCCAGAAGTGGATATCACCAAAATCGGCGTGACGGAAATAGACGGTATGCGGATAGAGGTGATTGATTCCGTACTGGATTATGCCGACATGTTGCGTTCCCTCTTTGATTTTGACGCCATACGCGGCCTCTTCGCCAGGGGTTTCACCATGCGCTTTGACGCCCTGCACGCGGTATGCGGCCCCTATGCGAAGCGGATACTCGAAGGCGAGCTGGGCGCGAAAGAAGGCACAGTCGTCAATGGCGTGCCGCTGGAAGATTTTGGCGGCCATCACCCGGATCCAAACCCGGTGAACGCGCATGAACTGATTGAGTACCTAAGTGGCCCCAACGCGCCAGATATGGGCGCGGCAACGGATGGCGATGCTGACCGCTTCTTGATTGTAGGGCGCGGCTTTGCCGTGACGCCTTCCGACAGCCTGGCGATCCTGGCTGCGAATGCCACAAGAGTCCCGGGTTACAGCAAAGGCATTTCCGGGGTCGCCCGCTCCATGCCCACCTCAACTGCGGCGGACAGAGTTGCCGCCGCCATGAAAATCCCCTGCTATGAAACGCCGACCGGCTGGAAGTTTTTCGGCAATCTGCTGGATGCGGGCCGGATTACCCTGTGCGGTGAAGAAAGCTACGGCACCGGTTCCACCCATATCCGGGAAAAGGACGGGCTGTGGGCCATACTGTTCTGGCTGAATCTGATTGCCGTCACCGGTAAATCGGTCAACGAACTGGTGGCGGAGCACTGGTTGCGCTATGGCCGCAATTACTATTCGCGGCATGATTACGAGCAGGTGGATTCAGCCCGCGCGAATACGCTGATGGATGGCCTGCGGCAAAAGCTGCCGTCACTCGTTGGTTATCGCAAGGGCGCAAACGTTATTGAGCGGGCGGATGACTTCAGCTATACCGATCCGGTAGATGGATCGGTTGCCGAAAAACAGGGGATACGCCTCATGTTCGCTGATGGTTCCCGCATTATTTTCCGCCTGTCCGGGACAGGCACTGTCGGGGCGACGCTGCGCGTCTATTTTGACCATTACGAGCCGGACAAAAACCGGCACGGACTGGATCCCCAGGAGGCGCTTTCGGATTTGATCGGCATTGCGGCGGATATTGCCGACATTGCCGGGCATACAGGTATGAGCCGTCCGACCGTGATTACCTGATTTTGTTGTTCTGTTGTTACAGGAGATACGAAAAGGAGTCTGAATGAAATTTTTCGTTGACAAGTTGCTGCTGGCGAGTCAGCTTCCCCGGCGTACCATTGCGCTGGTGCTGGCCGGAGGGCGTGGAAGCAGGCTGATGAACCTCACAGATAATCGCGCCAAGCCCGCAGTTTACTTTGGCGGGAAATTCCGCATCATTGATTTTGCGTTGTCCAACTGCCTCAATTCGGGCATTCGCAGGATTGGCGTTGTTACGCAATATCGCCCCCATTCCCTTATTCGCCACCTGCAACGCGGCTGGAGTTTCCTGAGAGGCGAACAAAACGAATTTATTGACCTGATGCCTGCCGGGATGCAGATGGAAGAAGGCGTCTGGTATCGCGGCACGGCGGATGCCGTATTGCAGAACATGGATATTCTGCGTTCCTATCAGCCGGACTACATCCTGATACTGGCCGGAGACCACATTTACAAGATGGATTATTCGCAGATGCTGCTGGATCATGTGGAAAACAAGTCGCTCTGCACGGTTGCCTGCGTGGAAGTGCCGCGTTCGGACGCATCGGGCTTTGGCGTGATGGACGTGGACGAAGACCGGAAAATCACCGGCTTTCTGGAAAAACCCTCCGATCCGCCCGGTATGCCCGGTAATCCGGATACGTCGCTTGCCAGCATGGGCGTCTATGCCTTCAACGCGGAATCTTTATACTCCATGCTCTCGGAAGATGCCGAAGACCACGAATCTTCCCACGATTTCGGCAAGGACATCATTCCCAAAGTCGTCCGGCGGGGCGAAGCGCTGGCGCATTACTTCAGCATGTCCTGCGTTCCTCCCTCCAGCCTTGTCAAGCCGTACTGGCGGGATGTGGGGACAGTGGATTCCTTCTGGTCATGTAACCTGGATTTAACATCCAACATGCCGGAACTTAATTTGTACGATGAGGAGTGGCCCATCTGGACCTACCAGGAGCAGGAGCCGCCAGCCAAATTTGTGCCCGACCCGCACGGCATGGATGGCGTGATCGCCAACACCATGGTTTCCGGCGGCTGCATCATTTGCGGTTCGAAAATCTCCAATACCATTCTGTTTTCCAATGTCAGGGTCAATCCTTTCTGCAACATTGACCAGGCGGTGATACTTCCCTCGGTTGAAATCGGTCAGGGGTCACGCCTGAAGCGCGTGATTGTTGACCGGGGCTGCCGGATACCCGAAGGCCTGGTCATTGGCGAAGACCCCGCGCTGGATGCGGAACGCTTTTACAGGACATCAAATGGCGTGGTGCTGGTGACGGATGCCATGCTGGCCCGCCTTTACAATTTTACGCACATCCCCAGAGCCGAATAAAAGTGAGGTCCAGAAAACAATCATTGCGGGTGCTGCATGTATGCAGCGAAATATTCCCGTATCTGAAAACCGGAGGCCTGGCGGATGTTACCGCCGCCCTGCCTGCTGCGCTTTCCAGAGCCGGTTGCGATGTCCGGATGCTGGTGCCGGGTTTTCCCGATCTGGTCAAACATATACGGAACAAGCATCTGGTGGCCGAATTGCCGCCCCGCTTTGGCGCGCAGGCCGTTCGCCTTATTTACGGCATATTGCCGGAAACCGGTCTTTCCGCGTATTACATTGAAGCGCCGGGCCTGTATGATCGCCCCGGCAATCCCTACATTGACATTTACGGGCAATCCTATGGCGACAACCATCGCCGTTTTGCCCTGCTGGGCTGGATGTCCGCCCGTCTGGTGGAAGGCTTTGATTTCTTCTGGAGGCCCCGCATCGTGCACGGGCACGACTGGCATTCCGGCCTCGCTTTTGCCTATATCCGTGCTCTGGAATGGTCAAAAAGCCGCCACCTGGCGGGAACAGTTTTTACCATTCACAATATGGCCTATCAGGGAAATTTCTCCGGCAGCGTATTTGGCGAGCTGGATTTACCGTCATGGATGTATTCCCCCGAAGGCGTGGAATTTTACGGGCAGGTATCCTTCCTTAAAACCGGTCTGGCCTATGCGGGCAAAATCAATACCGTAAGTCCCACCTACGCGCGGGAAATACATGGCGGAGAACAGGCCTGCGGGCTGGGCGGCATCGTCTGGCGGCGCGATGGCGATCTTTCAGGCATCCTGAACGGCATTGATACAGATACCTGGAACCCTGCCGCAGATCCCGTCCTTGCCACTACCTACAACGCCCGTTCCATCACCGGCAAAAAGCAGTGCCGTCTGGCGCTTCAGCAGGAAATGGGTCTGCGCTCGCCCAACAGCGGCCCGCTTTTTTGCGTAGTCAGCCGCTTTGCTTCCCAAAAAGGGCTGCATCTGGTGCTGGGCGCGATGGAGCAGATACGGAAAAAAGGCGGCCAGATCATTATTGTCGGCAGTGGCGAACATTATCTGGAACAGGCCTTTTCGGACTATGCCGGACGCTATCCCCAGCAGGCGGCTGTGCGTATCGGCTATGACGAGGCGCTGGCCCATCGTGTGATTGCCGGCAGCGATGTCATCATGGTGCCTTCCCGTTATGAGCCGTGCGGGCTGACCCAGTTTTACGGATTGCGCTATGGTACCCTGCCCCTGGTTCACCGGGTGGGCGGACTTGCCGATTCCGTTACCGACTGCACGCCGGAAACCCTCCTTGAAAAAACAGCCACCGGTTTTGTCTTTGAGCATTTTGACCAGTCGGCCATGACGGATGCCGTCAACCGGGCGTTTGATCTTTTTGCCACTCCCGCGCAATGGCGCTCGGTACAGCGGCAGGGCATGAAACAGAAACTGGACTGGAAGCGCGCAGCCAGAGAATACAAAGCCCTGTACAACGCAGTTTTACCCGCAAACCGGATCTCCTGATTTCCCGCCTGCCGCAAACAGGCAATCTCCCCTGATTGTTGCTTCAAAACAACACATAAAATTGCCCTTCGGAAAATATTTTTGCCGCCCGACAACTTTTTTGTTGCTTTGGGGCAATTTGTTTTATGCTGTACGTAAAAGTTACGAATAAAAAATCATAAGCAAATGCCAAAATTCACATAAACCAAAGTTTTTTGTATAAAGACAGCAAAAGCAATAACAGAATTTTATAAGCGGACGGCAAAATCTAGTACCAAAGTACGATGTGGCATCAAACTATTGGCAATAGAATGGTTTCAATATGTTTCGGCCTGTAGCAAATTTGCCAAAATTGATACAGGAAACATACAAAAATTGAAGAGCCTTTTGTCATTGTGTCCGACATGGGCGGTGAGAAAGCAGATTGGCCTGTCCTTGAGTGGGCTATAAATTGAGAAGGAGAACACCATGGCAACAGTGGGCGTAGTAAAAGCAGTCAGCGGCGAAGTAACCGCCACCGATCCGCGCGGCAACGTGCGGGTGCTCAAGGCGGGAGACCGCGTAGCAGACAACGAAGTCATCAAATCCGCCAATGGCGGCAATGCGCACATTGACTTTAACAACAAGGGCTTTGCCACCCTGGGGAGTGGCGATACGCTGACCCTGTCGCAGGCCATGCTGCAGGACATTGCCAATGCGGGGAAAGAAAGCGCGCCGGTTGAATCCACGAGACAGAATGCGGTAGATGTAGAAGCGCTGCAAAAAGAAGTGGAAGAAGCGCTTGCCAAGGGCGAAGACCCGACGCAGATGCTGGAAGCTGCGGCGGCTGGTCCTGGCGCGGGCGGTGCAGGCGGTGCGCAGGAAGGCGGCAACTTTGTTCTGGTGGAACAGGAAGCCGCGCGTGGTGATCTTACCCCCGGCTTTGAGACCGGCACCTTTGGTTATCCGGTGGCGGGCATACAGGAAGACACGCCGCTTACGGTTGAAGAATACATACCGCCGCCCGTTGTTGTGCTGGGTCCTGGTGTAGAAATATCCGGCAACACAGTACATGAATCCGCCATTGGAAACGACAGTGGCGTCAATCATCTTGGAGATGGCAGTGAGGCGATGGCGATTGCGGGCGGTTCAATCAGCGTAACCGGCGCCTATGATTCCCTGATTGTGCGTATTGATGGCGTAGAGATTGATCTTGCTCAGGCGGGCAATCTTGATGCTCCGATAGATACGGAGCATGGGACGATCACCTTCTGGTCAAACGGAGAAGGCGGTTATGAATATGTCTATGAACTTACAACGCCGCTTGATCATGGAGAGCCGGGAAGCGAAGCGGATTTGAGCGATGTGCTGAATGTTGAGGTCGTAGCCGCTGGTCCTGGTGGTTCGGGCAGCGACAACAGCCAGATCATCGTTGTTGACGATGTTCCTGTAGCGACAGCTGACGTGAGAGACATGGCGGAAAGTGGCGCTGACCAGACGATCAGCGGCAACGTTATGAGTGGCGAGACCGGGACGGAAGAGGATTCTGGTGAGGCGGATACGGCGTCAGCGGATACTACGGGGGTAGCGTGGGGTGAAGTTGCCGCAGACAGCGCGTACAGTCTGGCGGAGACAGATACGGAAGGCACGTACAAGGTAGTTGATGCAGACGGCGGAGAAGTCGGTACGCTGGTGCTTGGAGCAAACGGCGCATACGAGTTTACGCTGAAGGGGTCGTATGATCTGACGGGAGACGCAAGTGCGCTGAAGGTTGGCTATACGCTGACGGACGCGGACGGAGACAAATCATCCAACACGCTGACGATCAACCTGACGCCGGACGAGCATGTTCCGACAGTAGGCGCTGGTACTGCGACCGTTTATGAGGCGGGCCTGAACAGCGCTGCTGACGCAAGCGAAACGGGAACCGGTTCG
>JAISIS010000052.1 GCA_031261905.1 Burkholderiaceae bacterium | reverse complement strand
GGTTTTTGCGGTGCCGGTTACCACCATCGGCAGCATGACGTTTTCGAGGATGCTGCGGTCAGGCAGGAGCCCCTGCTGTTGCAACACCAGCCCGAGGTTCTGGCGCAGGGAGGCAACGCCTGCGGGGCGCAGGCTGCCGATATCCTGCCCGTTTACGGTCAGCGTGCCGTCATCGGGTTTTTCTATGGCGGCAATCATTTTGAGCAGGGTGGATTTGCCCGCGCCGGAGGGGCCTGTCAAAAAGACCATTTCTCCGGGTTTTACGGAGAAGGTGATGTCCCTTACTGCCGTGATGTCACCCGGATAAAAGCGGGTGACGTTGGCAAATTCAATCATGGCAGACATATCGTGCCGTTCATGTTGTTGGGTTACGCTAGTTTAACAGGGCGCGTGTGAAATTTTCTGCATCAAAGGGTTGCAAGTCTTCTATTTTTTCGCCTACGCCGATAAAGTAAACGGGGATGGGCCGGTTTTTTGCAATGGCCGCCAGGATGCCGCCTCTGGCGGTGCCGTCCAGTTTTGTGACGATCAGGCCGGTGAGTTTCAGGGCGTCGTCAAATGCCCTGACTTGCGCCAGGGCGTTTTGCCCGGTGTTGCCGTCAATGACCAGAAGGACTTCGTGCGGCGCGGTATCCATGCCCTTGCCGATGACGCGCCGGATTTTCTTGAGTTCTTCCATCAGGTGCATCTGGGTGGGCAGGCGGCCCGCCGTATCCACCATGACGACGTCTATTTCTTTTGCGCGGGCTGATTGTACCGCGTCAAAGGCAACTGCCGCCGGGTCGCCCGATTCCTGCGAGATTACGGTTATCCGGTTGCGGTCGCCCCAGATGGCAAGCTGCTCCCTGGCCGCCGCGCGGAAGGTGTCGCCCGCGGCCAGCAGCACGCTTTGGCCGTGCGCCTGGAGATGGCGGGCGAGCTTGCCGATGGTGGTGGTCTTGCCCGCGCCATTGACGCCCGTGATCATCATGACGAGCGGTTGCTCGCGCCCGATTTCCAGCTTTTTCTCAAGGGGTTTGAGCATCTTTGCCAGGAGCTGGCGCAGGGCTTCCCTGATGTCTTCCGGGCGCGTCAGGCGTTCTTTCCCGACTTTTTCACGCAGGTCGTAAAGGAGTTGTTCGGTGGCCTCGATCCCGGCATCCGAGGTAAGGAGTGCCATTTCCAGCTCTTCGTACAATTCATCTTCGAGCATTGCTGTGCCGAAGATGTTGAGGTTGGCGGATGTTTTGGATAGCCCGGCTTTCAGGCGGTCAAACCATGAGTGATTTTCTTCCGGATTTTCTTGGCTTGGCGGCGCGCTTGTGGCAGTATCCATAATCGTGGAGGGGGTTTCGGCAGGCGGCGCGGTATCGGGTATGCCGTTTTTTTTGCGGAAGAAGCTGAACATGCGGACTCTGGTAAACGGTAATCGCCAAAAGGGCGGTAAACAGCACGGGCTGGCGCTTTGTCAATATTCATCATTTTAGCAGAGCCGGGATTATGAAATTTCAAAATATGCTGATGGGGCTTTTGTGGATGCTGCTGGGCGTGCAGGGGTTGGCGCAGGCGCAGGAAACAAAAGACGTGACGCTGGATAACGGCATGAAAATCATTGTCCGGGAGGACAGCCGTTCGCCGGTAGTGGTGCATATGATCTGGTACAGGGCCGGGTCAATGGATGAAACCAGCGGGACGACAGGGGTGGCCCATGTGCTTGAACATATGATGTTCAAGGGAACGAAAAAATACGGGCAGGGAGAGTTCAGCCGGATCGTGGCGTCGCTGGGCGGTCGGGATAACGCGTTTACCAGCCGGGATTATACGGCGTATTTCCAGCAGATCGGGAACGGCAGGCTGGCGCGCATGATGGAACTGGAGGCGGACAGGATGCGTCATTTGCGCCTGACGCCGGATGCTTTCGATAAGGAAATACAGGTCATTATGGAGGAAAGGCGCTGGCGCACCGAGGACCAGCCCGCTTCGCTTTTGAGTGAGGGGGTTTGCGCCACGGCTTTCATGGAACATCCTTATCACTGGCCGGTGATCGGATGGATGAATGATCTGGAAAATATGAAGGCGGCGGATGCCCAGGACTGGTATGGACGCTGGTATGTGCCTGGCAATGCCGTCATGGTGGTGGTGGGTGATGTGAAGGCGCCTGCGGTTTTTGCCATGGCAAAAAAGTATTTCGGGAAAATACCTTCACGGAAGATGGCGGAAAGGCGTCCACGGGTGGAGCCGCCGCAGCGCGGCATCCGGCGGGTGACGGTGAAGGCGCCTGCGGAAAATCCGGTGGTGGCGCTTGCTTTCAGGGTTCCCGCGTTGCGGAGTGTGGAAAATGACAAGGATGTGTATGCGCTGGATGTGCTTTCCGCCATCCTGGACGGGTATGACAATGCCCGCCTTCCGGCGAAGCTGGTGCGTGCGGACAGGGTCGCCAGCAGTGTTTCGGTGGAGTATGACGCGTTATCGCGCGGCCCTTCGCTGTTTGTGATGACGGCGGTCCCGCTGGGCCGGACGGGAACAGACGAACTGGAAAAGCGTCTGCGCGCGGAAATTGCCCGGATTGCGCAGGAAGGGGTTTCGCCTGAGGAACTGGAGCGTGTGAAAATGCAGATTGTTTCTTCGCAAATCTACAAACGGGATTCACTTTTCGGCCAGGCTATGGAAATCGGCGTGCTGGAAATGACGGGTATCGGCTATCGCCAGATGGACAAGGTGATAGAGAAGCTGAAGGCAGTGACGGCAGATGATGTGAAGGCGGTTGCCGCCAGGTATTTTGGCGATGACGCGCTGACAGTGGGCACGTTGTCACCGTTGCCGTTAAGCCAGGCGAGAAAGCTGCCGCAAACACCGCTCAGACATTGATGTGGGGATGATGATGAAAAAGAATACACTGTCTGCTTTTTGCCGTGTCGGCTGTTTGGGGGCGTTGCTGCTTTTTGCCGCACAGATGCCGCTTTTTGCCGCGGTGACGATTGAATCCTGGGTGACGAAAAATGGCGCAAAGGTCTTTTTTGTTGAAACGCACGCGATTCCGGTGCTGGATATCGGCGTGGATTTTGATGCGGGGGCCAGACGGGATCCGCCGGGGAAGGCCGGTCTGGCCTCCCTGACCCACAGGATGCTGGCGCGCGGGATAACGGCATCGGAGGCGCCGCTGAAAGAAGACGCCATGACGGAGGCGCAGATTTCCGATACTTTTGCGGATGTGGGCGCGGAGCGTTCCGGGGAGGTGGGGATGGACAGGGCGGGCGTGACCCTGCGCATATTGTCTTCCCCGAAGGAGTCGGCGCGCGCTATCCGCGTATTGGCCCGGGTGATGGCGCAGCCCGCGTTCCCTGCCGAATTGCTGGCGCGGGACCAGAAGCGGGCGATTTCCGCGTTGCGCGAATCCCTGACGCAGCCGGAGACGATCGCGGCACGCGCGTTTGCGGAAACGATTTATGGCGCGCATCCTTATGCTGTAGCCCCCACACCGGAATCGCTGGGTGCGCTGACGCGGGATGATATGCTCGCGTTCCACAAACGGTATTATGTTGCCCAGTCGGCGGTGGTTACTATTGTGGGCGATGCCTCAAGGGCGCGTGCCGAAGCAATGGCGGAAGAGATCAGTATGCGCCTTGTCCCGCTGCCTGCCGGTGAAAAGTTGCCCGCTATGCCGGAGGTGCCTGCCGCCACTGCCCATGAAAAGCGGATCGCGCATCCGGCCACCCAATCGCATATTCTGGTCGGGATGCCCGCGTTAAGGCGCGGCGATCCGGATTTCTTCCCGCTGGTGGTGGGTAATTACATTCTGGGCGGCGGTGGTTTTGTTTCCCGGCTGATGCAGGAAGTGCGTGAAAAGAGGGGGCTTTCCTACAGCGTGTTCAGCCGCTTTGAGCCGCGTCTGCAAAAAGGCCCTTTTGTGATCAAACTGCAAACCCGGCAGGCGCAAACGGATGAGGCGCTGGGTGTTGTGAGAGAGGTGTTCAACGCCTTCATGCGGGATGGCCCGACGGAGGCGGAGTTGAAGGCCGCGCAGGATAATCTGGCGGAGGGGTTTCCGTTGCGGCTGGACAATAACGCCAAGGTACTCGCGCTGACGTCAATGATCGGGTACTATGGCCTGCCAACGGATTATCTGAATAACTGGACGGCGCGCGTGAGGGCCGTGAAGGTTGGTGATATCCGGGCGGCCTTTGCGCGCAAGCTCTCGGACAAGACTCTCTCGACCGTGATTGTGGGCGCGGAAAAGCCGCAGCAATAAACAGGAAGGAATTCATGCGAAAAACACCCGCGCGGCGGCGCAACGCCACTTCCGCCCGGAAAGCCTCGAAGCCCTGGCAGGTCCGGATTATCGGCGGGCAGTGGAAACGGTCGCTGTTGCCGGTTTCCGCCGTGCCTGATTTGCGTCCCACGCCCAATCGCGTGAGGGAGACAGTGTTCAACTGGCTGTACACGCTTTTTTCCGGGCGCTGGGAGACTCTGGAATGTCTGGATCT
>JAISIS010000005.1 GCA_031261905.1 Burkholderiaceae bacterium | reverse complement strand
ACAGACCAGACCGCAGGAGTTCGGCAACGGGCTGTCTTTCAGCAGAATGGACAGCGAGGCATCATAATTGCCATGACCAATTTGCGCGATCATGCTCGGAATATCAATATGCGCCGGGCAGGCTTCCTGACAGGGGACGCGCCTCGGTTCAAAGCATATACCCGCATTGCACACATTATCGGTAATGTGCGCCAGCCATTGGTCACGGGCCTTGTCCAGTGATGTACGCAGTGAAGTGGCCAGGGAATGCTCGCTGTCAGGCAGGGATTTTGCAACAGCGGCAAGCTCTTTCAGATGTCCTTCCGTTGCGCGGCCAAGGCTGATTTCGGTCAGGATGCGCGCGGCTTCCGCCAGGGCGGTGCGCAGAGCAGGAGACTTGACTTCCTGTGAATGCAGGCGAATGCGAAAGGCTTCAAGACAGGTGGTTACGGGGCAGACCGCTTTTTCTGGTTCGTTACTTTTTTCCGATGTCATGGTTAACTTGCTTTATGAATGAAAAAAATCAACAAATAACCGCCCGTGAGGCGCACAGGTTATTGTCGGGTTCAGGCAAGCATAACATGCTGACGCGTGTATGCAAAATCATGCCGGCCATCCGGATTTGAGCGCTTGTTGCACGTTTTTTTCATTTTGCGGTTAACATAATGGAAACTTGGGGCGTATGCGCCGGATAATTTTTGTTTATTAACCATTCCGAGAAAATCAGGAGAGAAGGATGAATCGTTTTGTTATTGCCGAACCGGAGAAGTGTATTGGATGCCGTACATGCGAGGTGGCATGTGTGCTGGCGCATCCGGAGGACGAGCAGACAGGACTTAAACTCTCCCCGGAAAATTTCCATCCGCGGCTCAAGCTGGTCAAAAACCTTACGCTGACCGCGCCGGTACAATGCCGCCAGTGTGAAAACGCGCCCTGCGTCAATGTCTGTCCGACACAGGCGCTGGTATATGACAGCAATATTGTCCAGCTTCAGGAAGAACGTTGCGTCGGGTGCAAATCCTGTGTGATCGCCTGCCCGTTCGGCGCGATGGAAATGGTGGATGTGCCGGTTCGCTGGATTAACATGGGATCTTCGCGGGTGAAAACCACGCTTTCCATCGCCAGGAAATGCGATTTGTGCATCAATGTGGAAACCGGTCCCGCATGCATGAATGTGTGTCCGACCAAGGCGTTGCATCTCGTTGATCCGGATGCGATTGATGGCAAGACCCGTAAAAAACGCGAAAAATCCGCTTTCAACATGCCTGCGGAAGCCTTCAGATAAAAGGCTTTTGTTGGCCGGGCAGTTAAACCAGGCAGGAACCGAATGATGAAAAAAGTAATTACCGTATGCCCGTATTGCGCCTCAGGCTGCAAGATCAATCTGATTGTCGAGGACGGAAAGATCGTTCGCGCCGAGGGCGCCAATGGCATGACCAATCAGGGTGAACTGTGTCTGAAAGGTTACTATGGATGGGATTTCCTCAATGACACCAAATTGCTGACACCGCGCCTCCAGCAGCCGATGATCCGCCGTGAAAGAGGCGGAACGTTTGAAGCGGTTTCATGGGACGAGGCCATTGCCTTTGCAAGTTCCCGCCTGATGGCGATAAAGGAAAAACATGGGCCGGATGCCATAATGATGACAGGCTCTTCGCGCGGGCCGGGCAATGAGGCAAATTATGTGGCGCAGAAAGTGGCGCGCGCGGTGGTCGGCACCAACAATATTGATTGCTGCGCCCGTGTTTGCCACGCTCCTTCCGTTTCCGGGCTGGAAGTTACGCTGGGTAATGGCGCGATGAGCAATTCGATAATGGAAATCGAAAATACCCAGTGTATTTTGATCTTCGGTTATAACGCGGCAGATTCCCATCCGATTGTGGCGCGTCGCATTTTGAAGGCAAGGGAAAAGGGCGCAAAAATTATTGTATGTGACCCGCGCGTCATCGAAACCGTGCGCATTGCCGATTTGCACCTGCCGCTAAAGAACGGTTCCAACATGGCGCTGGTGAACGCCTTTGCAAACGTGCTGCTGACGGAAGGCCTGTATAACCCGGAATATGTCGACAAGTATTCGGAAGGTTTCGAAGAGTACCGCGAGACCATTTCACGCTATACGCCGGAATATGTTGCGGACATCACCGGCCTGGATCCTGATCTGATCCGCGATGCCATGTATATGTATGCTTCCGCGCCTTCCGCCACCATCCTCTGGGGGATGGGCGTTACCCAGTGGGGACAGGCGGTGGATGTCGTCAAGGGATTGTCCAGCCTGGCGGTCATGACAGGCAATCTGGGGCGGCCCAATGTGGGCGTCGGCCCGGTGCGCGGGCAGAACAATGTGCAGGGCGCGTGCGATATGGGAGCGTTGCCGGGGACTTTGCCGGGCTATCACCGCGTCTGGAATGCAGAGCACCGCGAAAAATTCGCCAAAGCCTGGGGTGTGCCCTCCATTCCGGAAAAAGTCGGCCTGCACCTGACTGAAATCCCGCATGCCATCCATGACGGCAAGCTCAAGGCGCTCTGGGTCTTTGGCGAGGATCCGCTTCAGACCGAGCCGGACCTTTCCACCTTGCGCGAGGAATACAAAAAGCTGGAACTTATAATCGTGCAGGATATCTTCATGACCAAGACGGCGATGGAGGCCGATGTTATCCTTCCGGCTACCTCCTGGGGTGAGCATGAAGGCGTTTACTCGGCTGCCGATCGCGGCTTCCAGCGCTTTTACAAGGCGGTGGAACCCAAGGGGGATGTCAAGCCGGACTGGGAAATCCACAGCCTCATGGCAAGCGCCATGGGTTATCCGATGCACTACAACAACACACAGGAAATCTGGGACGAACTGCGCGCGCTGTGCCCACTGTATGCCGGGGCCACTTACGAAAAGATGGCTGGCCTGGGCTATGTGCCCTGGCCCTGCCCGGACGAGGACCATCCTGGAACCCCCTGGCTGTATGAGGGCAACCACTTTGACACACCCAGCGGCAAGGCACTGTTGTTTGCCGCCGAATGGCGCCCGCCCATGGAGTCCACTGACAGCCAGTTCCCGCTGACGCTTTCAACAGTTCGTGAGGTCGGTCACTATTCCTGCCGCTCCATGACGGGCAACTGTGCGGCGCTGCAAACCCTGGCCAATGAGCCGGGTTATGTGCAGATTCACCCGGAAGACGCTTCCAGGCTGGGCGTTAAAGACCAGGAGCTTGTCTGGGTGGAGTCCCGCCGTGGCAAGGTCATCACCCGCGCCAACCTGAATGAAAGGGCCAACACGGGTGCGGTTTACATGACATACCAGTGGTGGATCGGGGCCTGCAACGAATTGACGGCTGAACATCTGGACCCGATTTCCAAGACGCCGGAACACAAATACAGCGCCGTGCGTATTGAGCGCATCGCGGATCAGGCATGGGCGGAGAGGTATGTGGTTGAAACCTACGAGAAAATGAAATCCGATATGCGCGATGCCATACCCGAACAGGATGTGGTAGCGGCCTGATAAACAGGCGTGAACAAAAACCTCCGCTTTTATGGCGGAGGTTTTTTTATGGTGAATCCGGATTACACCGGGGATTACTTCTGCTTTTGTTTTTCCAGCAGGGACAGCCAGATGGTTTTGGGTTCGGTAAAGTTTTCCAGCGCGGCTTCACCATGTTCGCGCCCGAATCCGGATTCCCCGGTACCGCCCCATGGCAGGCGAATATCGGTGTAACCGTAGGTATTTATCCAGACGGTACCTGCCCGGAGTTCATGCGCGACCTGGTGTACCCGCGTGATGTCGGCGCTCCATACGCCTGCGGCAAGGCTGAATGCGGTGCCGTTTGCAATCCGGATGGCGTCGGCCTCATCCTCAAAGCGGATGACGCTGGCTACCGGGCCGAAAATTTCCTCCTGCGAGATGCGCATATCATGCTCAACGCCGGTGAAGATGGTCGGTTCGACATAATATCCCTTCATGTCGCAGCGGCTACCGCCATAAACAAGGGAAGCACCTTCTTTTTTACCGATATCCACATAATCCAGCACCGTTTTCATCTGGGCGGAAGAAACGAGCGGCCCCATCACGGTTTCCGGTTTTGCCGTATCGCCGATCCGGATAGCTTTGGCGCGCTGGATGAGGCGGTCAACCACTTCATCGTACACTTGCCGCTGAACCAGAATCCGGGAACCGGCTGAACATACCTGGCCCGCGTTGAAGAAAACACCGGAGGCGGCAGCCGGGACCGCGCTGTCAAGATCGGCATCGGCAAAGATGACGTTGGCCGATTTGCCGCCAAGCTCCAGCGTGATGCGCTTGAAGTTGCTGGCGGCTCCCTGCATGATGCCCCGTCCAACGCCGGGTGAGCCGGTAAAGGTGATCTTGTCAACGCCGGGATGCGCCACCATTGCATCGCCTACGACACTGCCGCGCCCGGTAACAATATTAAGTACGCCCGGCGGCAGTCCTGCCTCCAGCGCCAGTTCGCCAATCCGGATAAGGGAGAGTGGCGTCAGTTCGGCCGGTTTTACCACCAGGGTGCATCCGCAGGCCAGTGCGGGCGCAATTTTCCAGATGCCGATCATGAGCGGGAAATTCCAGGGCACAATCGCGCCGACAACGCCTACCGGTTCCCTGACGGTATAAGTCAGGGCATCGGGCCGCGCAGGGATAACCTGGCCGATAATCTTGTCGCACCAGCCTGCGTAATAGCGCATGGTATCAATCGCAGCCGGCATATCCTGGCGTCTGACGCTGGCAATGGGTTTACCGGCGTTCAGGGTTTCCAGCATGATGATTTCTTCCTGATGCTTTTCCATCAGGTCAGCCAGGCGGTACAGGATATGGGCGCGATCCGCAGTCCTGATGCCGTTCCAGACTTTCAGCGCGGCGCGCGCGGCCTTTACCGCAGCATCCACATCATTGACGCTGCCTTGGGCGACCCTTGCCATGACGGCTTCGTTGGAGGGATTCAGGATGGTTGAATACTTGTCGCCTTCCGGTTTGACATGTTTACCGTTTATCAGTAATTCATGTTGCGTAACAGATGCACTGGATGTCATAACTCTCCCCTTAATAAATGTAAATGAAAATAGTTTTTATTTATTCTACGGCGATATGCTTTTTTTTGCAGGGAGGTACTTTTTTGCACTTGCTGTTGCCGTGATTTCAGGGAGCGGTATCAGTCCACAATGGCCGCAGCCTTGATTTGCGCATATACCCGTTTGCCGCGTTCCAGCGCCAGCGTGCTGGCGGAACGCGCGGTGAGACGGCACAACAGGCGGGCGCCATTGGCGTCAAGCGCAACCATAACAAGCCCTGGAGCGGTCTCTTCCAGGCCAATAACACGGGATTCGAGAATATTCAGAATACTGGTGTCGGTAGCGTGTTGCAGCGTCAGGCTGACATCGTTTGCCTGAATGCGCAGCCGGATTTTTTTTCCGGGTGTCGAGGCCGGGCCGGGCAAGGTTATGGTGCCGCCTTCAAAGGTCACTGTATTAAGGAGAAAATGCTCATCTCTCCCGGTAATGAGGCCATTAATAACTGCGGCGGCGTCCGCTTCATGCGCCAGCGGCAGGTCAAGGCGGGTCAGCAGCTTGCCTGCGCTGTCCGAGGCAATGGCCCTGCCGTCTTCCAGCAGCACCAGATGATCAGCCAGCCGGACGATTTCATCCAGTGCATGGCTGACGTACAGGATGGGAATATCCAGGTTCTCGTTCAGACGATTGAGATAGGGAATAATTTCCATCTTGCGCTTTCTGTCCAGCGAGGCAAGCGGTTCATCCATCAGCAGCAGGCGGGGGCTGGTGGCAAGCGCACGGGCAATGCCGACACGCTGCGCCTCACCGCCCGAGAGCGATTCAGGTTGTCTTTCCGCCAGATGACCGATGCCAAGCAGGTCAACCAGATAATCCAGCGGTATCTTTTGCTGCTCCGGCGGCGTCCGTTGCAACCCGTAGCGGATATTCTGTGCAACGGTCAGATGCGGAAACAATGCTGCGTCCTGAAAAACAAAACCCAGTGCCCGCCGGTGCGTCGGGATAAAAGTACCTTGAGCATCGTCCTGCCAGACTTTATTCCTGATGACGATGCGGCTGTTTTTCGGGCGTTCCAGTCCGGCAATGGCGCGCAGCAAGGTGGATTTGCCCGCGCCGGAAGCGCCGAAAACACCGGTAACGCCCCTGCCGGGCAGGACAAGATCCACATCCAGGGTATAGTCCGGAAAGTCAACCTGAAGGCGTGCGTCAATCATGCTCATGCTTTTTTCCTGCACGGGTTCAGGATGTACAGCGCAAGTAGCGTGACAAAGCAGAAGAGCAGCATCCCGGCGGAGAGCCAGTGCGCCTGCGCGTACTCGATGGCTTCCACATGGTCAAAGATCCGGATGGACAATACCTGCGTCTTGCCGGGAATATTGCCGCCGATCATCAGGACAACGCCGAATTCGCCGATGGTATGGGCAAAGCTCATGACGGCTGCCGTGAGATAGCCGGGGCGCGCCAGCGGAAGGATGACGGTGAGGAAAGTATCCAGCGGCGATGCCCTGAGTGTGGCGGCGGCTTCCAGCGGGCGCTTGCCGATGGCTTCAAAGGCGTTCTGGAGCGGCTGGATGGCGAAGGGAAGGGAATAGCATACAGAGGCTATGACCAGCCCGGTAAAACTGAACGGCAGCGGGCTGATACCCAGGGCGTCAGCCAGTTTGCCGAGGGTGCTGTTCGGTCCCAGCAGCACCAGCAGATAAAACCCCATTACCGTTGGCGGCAAGACAAAGGGGAGCGCGACTATCGCGTTGACCGGGCCTTTCCACCAGGCACTGGTTTGCGAAAGCGCCCAGGCCAGCGGCGTACCAAGCACCAGCAGAATAAAGGTTGTCAACGCGGCGAGCCGAAGCGTCAGGAAAATGGCTGAATAATCAAGTGCGGTCATTGCGTACAGCCGTTTTTATTGCAGGCGGTAGCCGAATGAGCGAATGATATTTTGTGCCGACTCAGTTTTAAGCCAGGCCATGAGCGCCTTTGCCGCCGCGTTATCCTTGCCGTGCGTCAGGATAACGGCATCCTGGCGGATAGGGTTGTAGTACGTTTCCGGTACTATCCAGGCGGAACCGCTTTTCAGCTTGCCATCCCGCCATATTTGCGAAAGGGCGACAAAACCCAGTTCCGCGTTGCCGGTTTCGGCAAATTGATAAGCCTGGGCAATGTTTGCGCCCGTTACCAGCCTGTTTTGTACCGCATCCCACAGATCGAGCCTTGTCAGGGTTTCTTCAGCCGCCAGGCCGTATGGCGCCAGCCTGGGTGAGGCTATGGCAAGGTATTTCCATGAGCCAGCTTTCAGAATATTGCCATGGGCATCCACATAGCCGCTTTTCGCTGACCAGAGCGCCAGTGTGCCAATGGCATAGGTAAAGCGGCTGCCGCTGACGATGGCGTGCTCCTTTTCAAGGCGGATCGGGGTTTTATCATCCGCTGCCAGGAAAACATCATAGGGCGCGCCGTTTCTTATCTGGGCATAAATTCTTCCGGTGGAGCCGGATGAGATGGTAACCTGATGACTGCTGTCCTTTTCAAAGGCACGTGCAATCATTTTCATCGGTTCCGCAAAATTGGCGGCCACAGCCACATTGACTGTTTCCGCACAGGCCATTGGCGCGCTGATTAAGAGAAAAGCCAGCATCAGCCCGGCAAGGCGTTTAATATGCAGCATACTTACTCCTGTTTGGTTTTTTCGCTATTCATTTTTGGAATAGCGATTCTAGCAAGAAATACAGGAAAGAAACAGGCAGGCAGGGTGAAATCAGGGCAAAATAGAGTGTATGAAAGACATACCATCTCTGGTGAATGCGTTCGATTATCAGACTGCGGACAAGCGGATTGAGGTGTTGCGTCTGATAGACGGGACGGGTTCCATTTCGCGTGCGGCGCGTACGGCTGGCATCAGCTACAAGGCGGCCTGGCAGGCGATTGATACGCTTTCCAACCTGACGGGCGTTGCACTCGTGGAAAGGAACGTCGGTGGCGCGGGTGGCGGTGGCGCGCGCCTGACCGGGGCGGGAAAGCGCCTGCTGGAAATTGCGCTCCTGCGCGAGCGTGAGCGTAAACGGTTTTTTGATGAACTGACGCGGCGGGAAGGTTATCAGGCCGGAACCAGTGTGCCGCATCTGGGCATCCGGACAAGTATGCGCAATTATCTTCCCTGCCAGGTGCAATCGCTTGAGCAAACGGGGAATATTGTCAGGGTCATCATGAGGTTGCGTGATGGCGTGTTGCTGACGGCGCGCATTACGCTCGCCAGCGCGGAACTGCTGGCGTTAAAGCCGGGGCTGCCGGTGATTGCCCTGTGCAAGGCGATGGCGGTGAAAGTCAGCAGAGAGCCTGTTTCTTCGGTATCTCCGGGCGCCAATCTGCTGTCCGGCACAGTTACCCGTGTGGCGGAAGGCGGCGATGAGAATGAATTGTCTGTTGAACTGGAAGGCCGCCTGCAACTGGTTGGCTTTGCACCGGCCTCGCAGGCTATCCGGGAGCAGGAGCAGGTGACGGCGCTGGTGGATGAATCAGCCGTTGTTGTTGCACTCCCGTAAAAGGGGCATCCCGCATGGAGCACGATCAAACTGCCTTCTTTTCCGCTTCCCGCTTTTCCGAAGGGGAAGCCGTTTCCGTAAAAGACCGCCTGGCGGAAGAAGTGCCGATAGCGCTGGAGTATAACGGCCTTTCCCACGCGGTTATGCTGGCGACGCCGGGCGATCTGGAAGATTTTGCGCTGGGCTTCTCCCTGACGGAAGGGATTATTGCCGATCCTGCCGAGTGGTATGGTTGCGAGATATGGCAATTGCAGGACGGTATCCGCATTGCCGTGGAAATCGCCAGCGAACGTTTTCACGGCCTGAAAGAAAGGCGCAGGAACCTGACAGGGCGAACCGGTTGCGGCATTTGCGGTGCGGAGTCACTGCAACATGCGGTAAGACAGCCAGGGGATGTGAGCGGGGTAACGGCTTCCTTTACATCGGAAGCGCTGCATGACGGTTTCGCGCAGATGGAAGCGCAGCAGCAGTTGAGAAAACAGACAGGCGCAACCCATGCCGCAGCCTGGATGGAAGAAAGCGGAAAGGTCACTCTGCTGAGGGAAGATGTTGGACGGCACAACGCGCTCGACAAGCTGATTGGCGCTATGGCAGGAAACCGCATCATGCCGTCCGGCGCTGCGCTGGTGACCAGCCGGGCAAGTTACGAGATGGTCCAGAAGTGTACCTTTGCCGGGATCGGCATCCTCGCTGCGGTTTCAGGGCCGACAGCGCTTGCTGTCCGGATGGCAGAAAGATCAGGATTGACCCTGGCTGGTTTTGTGCGCCGCAGCGGATATACCGTCTATACCCGGCCTGAAAGAATACGCTGATACCTTCACTCAGGCTGGTTTATTTATGATCAAAGACGGATTCTTTCCTGGAATCGCGTTACACTTGTTTTTTTGTACACTGTTCGCAAAAGTCATGAAAACCGATAAACCTGATCAGGTGGATCGCCGCAAACCCTCATCCAGAAAACCCATGAAAATTGATACTCTCGCCATCCATGCGGGTTACTCGCCTGACCCGGTAACCAAATCCGTAGCGGTTCCCATTTACCAGACGGTTGCCTATGCGTTTGACAGCGCACAGCATGGAGCCGACCTTTTTGATCTCAAGGTGCCGGGCAATATTTACACCCGGATCATGAATCCGACCAATGATGTACTGGAAAAGCGTGTGGCGGCGCTTGAGGGGGGCGTTGCTTCCCTGGCGCTGGCTTCAGGCATGGCGGCGATCACCTGCGCCATCCAGACTATTACTGAAATGGGCGACAACATCGTGGCGTCCAGCGCGCTATATGGCGGCTCCTACAACCTGTTTGCCCATACTTTGCCGCAGTATGGCATTTATGTGCGCTTTGCCGATCCGCGCGAGCCGGAAAGTTTTATCCAGCAGATTGATGCAAGAACAAAGGCCATTTTTTGCGAATCGGTCGGTAATCCGCTGGGTAATGTGACCGATATTGCGCGGCTGGCCGAAATTGCCCATGCGCACGGCATACCGCTGATTGTGGACAACACGGTGCCGACACCCTATTTGTGCCGTCCCTTTGAATGGGGCGCGGATATCGTGGTGCACGCGCTGACCAAATCGCTTGCCGGTCATGCCAACAGCCTTGGCGGCGCAATTGTGGACAGCGGCAAATTTCCCTGGGCGGAACATGCCGAGCGCTTCAAGCGGCTGAACGAGCCGGATGTTTCCTATCATGGCGTGGTCTATACCAAAGAGATGGGGGCGGCGGCCTATATTACACGGGCGCGTGTAGTGCCGCTCAGAAATATGGGCGCAGCCTTGTCGCCCATGAACGCTTTCCTGATATTGCAGGGAATTGAAACGCTGCATTTACGCATGGAGCGGGCCTGCGACAATGCACTGGCGATTGCCCGTTACCTGAACGAGCACCCGAAAGTGGCCTGGGTCAACTGTGCGGCCTTGCCGGATC
>JAISIS010000199.1 GCA_031261905.1 Burkholderiaceae bacterium | reverse complement strand
GACAAAGCTTTCGGCATACAGCCAGCTATCCAGCGCGGTGTCGAATTTCATGAGCATGATGGGTAGCCGCTCTACCTTTTCCACTTACCAGAATACCAAGGCCAGCATCGGCAATGCCGACATCGCCACGGTTTCCGCCACCACGAAGGCGGCCAACGGCACGTACGCGCTGGAAGTGACGCAACTGGCGCAGGCGCAGAAGCTGGCTACTGTCGCGGTGTCCGACAAGACGGCGGCGTTGGGTTCCGCCAAGCTGACGTTTACTTTTGGCACCGGCTCCTCGGCCAAAACGGAAGTGGTGGAAATCAAGGCGGGCAGTTCGCTGGAGGATATACGCGATGTAATCAATAAGGCGGATATCGGCGTTTCCGCAGCGATTGTAAATGACGGTACAGGCTACCGTTTGACGCTTAGCAGCAGCGAGACGGGTACAGACCAGAGCATGACGGTTGCCGTCAGTGATGTGGACAATGCGAACGCGACAACCTATGCGGGTGATGATAGCGGCGATAATAAAGTTGATTTGGCGAAATTGCTGACTTATGGGGCCGCTTCACCTGATGCCAAAAACATGGAGCAGACGCGGGAAGCGCGAAACGCTGTATTTACGCTGGATGGCCTGACGATTACCAAATCCAGAAATACGGTGACGGATGCGCTGGATGGCGTCACGCTGAATCTTCTGGCGATTACCGACAAGCCCACAACCCTCTCCATCAGTCAGGATACGAGCACGGCGCAAACGGCGGTGAACAATTTTGTCAGCGCCTACAATACCCTGAATTCCACGCTCAAATCCATGACGGCCTATGATTCGGAAACCAAGACGGCATCGGTGCTGACCGGTGATTCGGCGGTGCGTTCCATTCAGTCTGCGCTGAAAAGCGTTTTTTCGCAGACGCTTTCCGGTCCGACAGGCTACCAGATGCTGAGTGATGTGGGGGTCTCGGTGAACAAGGATGGTACGCTGGAAGTGGACAGCACAAAGATGTCTGATGCCATCGCCAAAAATTTTGAGGCTTTCGTCAATATGTTTGCCGAAGGCGGCATGAGCGGCAGCGAAGATATTGTGTTCAAGAAGGCGGGCGCCAATACGCAGCCGGGCAACTATGATGTGAATATTACCAAGGCGGCGACAAAGGGAACGATTTCGCTGACGGGAGGTACTTCGTCTGCTGGGGGTGTAGATCTTTCATCAGCAGGTCTGGATTTGTCATCCGCATCGGAACCGGACCGTACACTTACTGTTACGCTGCATGGCGTGGTCAAGAGTATTGTGCTGGACCAGGTTAACTATAACCAGAAGGAACTGGCCGCCGCCATCCAGTCCAAAATCAATTCGGAATTCTCTTCGTCAGGTGTTTCGGTTTCAGCAGAGGTAGATGGCGGCGGGATCAAGGTATCGTCCAATACCTACGGTTCGGTTTCCACCATCAATATTGCCGCTTCCTCATTCTTTGCCGTAGGTGCGCCGGATGATGGCACGGATGTGGAAGGCACGATCAACGATATTGCCGGGACAGGTAACGGGCAGACGCTGAAAGGCGCGCAGGGTTCGGATGCGGATGGTCTGGAGCTGACGATAACGGGTGAGAACGACGGGATTTTCGGTACGGTGACTTTTACGCAGGGTTTTGCCTATCAGTTCTCGCAAATCGCGGAAAACCTGCTGGCGGATGATGGCGTGATTGATTCACGTATTGACGGGATGAGTGAGACTCTGGACGCCCTCCAGACGCGTTACGATAATATGTCGGCGCGTTTTGACAAGGTGGAGGAAATGTACCGCACCAAGTTTACGGCGCTGGATACCTTGCTCGCGAAGCTGAATTCAACCAGCGATTACCTTACGCAGCAACTGGAGTCGCTCTCCGGCTTGTGGCAATCCAGCAAGAAATAGGCACGAACAGGAAAACGTATCATAATCGCCATAATGGCGAAAACGCGGCAAAGGAGGCACGTATGTTTTGTTTTTCAAGAAGCGGGGCAAATGCCTACGCACAGGTCGGTATGGAAACCGGAGTGCTTGCGGCAAGCCCGCACAGGCTGATTACCATGTTGTTTGAAGGCGCTCTGGCGGCAATTTCTTCTGCTTCAAAGCATATGGCGGAAGGCGATATCGAGAAAAAGGGTGCGGCTGTCGTCAAGGCGGTTACGATTATACAGAGCGGCCTTCAGGCCAGTCTGAACAAGGAAGTTGGCGGTGTTCTGGCGGAAAATCTGGATGCGCTGTACGGCTATATGCGCCGCCGTCTTTTTGAGGCGCATATCAAAAATGATCAGGAAATACTGGACGAGGTAAAAGGTCTTTTGATGGAAATCAAAGGCGCGTGGGACGAGATTGGATCAACGCCCCAATCAGGGCAGGCCACGTTGCCTGATATCCCGCTTCCGGCCAATAATTCGCTGGAGCCTCGCCGGGTTTCGCTCATGAGGGCCTGATAATGGACAGGGAAGCGATACTGGCGGTTTATCACAAGGTTTCCGGTGTGATGGATCTGATGGTCAGGGCTGCCGAGGCAGGTGACTGGGACGAAGTGACTGAACTGGAACCGCAATGCTCTGCTTATGTGGATGTGTTGCGCGCCAGTGACCACCACGACGGCCTGACAGAAGATGAGCGCGAGTACAAGATGCGCGTTATTCGGAAAATTCTGGAGGATGACCAACGTATCCGGGAACTGGCCACTCCCTGGATGCGCGAGCTTTCCGAACTGATTCATCATTCCGTGACGATACGCAAGGTAAGCCAGGCCTATCACCCCCAACGTTTCTAACCAGACGGCATGGAACTGCGGAGCGACGTTACCGGCACGCGCCCCGTTAACCAACTGACGGGCATACAGCAGGTATTCCCCGCCGGTGATCTCAGAGAGGAAGTTTCCGCCCGCCTGATGGCGCTTGCCGTCGGGCGGCCTGTGGCTGCCGAGGTGCTTTCACAGACTGAAAGCGGCGCTTCCATGGTGCGCGTGGCGGATACGGTGGTGCAGATGGATTTGCCGCCGGACGCCAAAGTGGGCGAAAAGGTGACGTTGACGCTTCTGGCACGTGAACCGCGTCTGACTTTTCTTTTTGAGCGCGACCCGGCGGCGCACTCGATGGTATCCAATACGGGCCGACTGATTGACGCGATTTTACGCGCGGTGTCACAGGAAGGCCCTTCAACGGCGGCTGTTCTTTCAGGCAAAACCCCGCTTCTGCCAGCATCGCCCGGCGCGTCGGCGGCGATGATGCCTGCCGGGCTGGCCTCTTCGCTGGAGTCGGCGCTTTCCACGCTTTTTGGCGCCAGCGGGCTTTTTTACGAATCACATCTGGCGCAGTGGGTTGCGGGCAATCGTACGCAGGCCGAACTGATGCAGGAACCGCAAGCCAGGCTGCCGCGTCAGGATATGCCTGTGCAGGAACGCGCGGGCCAGGGCAGGGAAGCGGGTGCGATGAACCATCTGGAAACGCTTCAGGAAAAAAGCTGGGTGCGCTCGCTGATTTCGAGGGCAACGGCAAAAATGGCGGAGGTTTTGCCACATCAGCAGCGGATGGATGGGCCGGAGCAGGTGGTTGAGCAGCACGCCGCCAATATTATCAGGATGCAGCTTGATGCGATGGAGAACCGGAAGATTGTCTGGCAGGGGGAGCTGTGGCCCGGTCAGGAGATGGAGTGGGCGGTGGAAGACGAGACGCCGCGCCGGCAGAAACAACAGTATGCCGAAGCTGCTTCCGGCAGTTGGCAGAGTACACTGAAAATCACATTGCCGCTGTTGGGCGAGATCAGCGCAAGTATGCGTTTAACCGGCGATGCGGCGCAGGTGCGCCTGGTGGCGGCGGATGATGTTTCTACCGCGGTGTTGCGGCAGTTCGGGCCGGAGCTGGTTTCGGCGCTTGAGGCTGTCGGCGCAAAACTGGATTATTTTATGGTGAATGATGAAACAGCCTGATGCGCAACAACACGCTGTCGCGCTGGCTTATGAAGTCGGCAGCAAGGCCCCCAAAGTTGTGGCAAAGGGGCGCGGTCTGATTGCGGAAGAGATCATCCGGCGTGCCAACGAAAGTGGCGTTTTTGTCCACCAGTCAAAAGAACTGGTTGCCCTGCTGATGCAGGTAGAACTGGATCAGGATATCCCTCCCCTGTTGTACCGCGTGGTTGCCGAGTTGCTGGCCTGGCTGTATCAGGTGGAATCACGCCAGGCGGCAAAGCAGCCATTGCCTCCTCCGCCGAGCCTTTCGGTTCCACAGGTGGACACTATCCGGGAAGCGAATCAGTTAAAATAAGGGCTTATCCATAAATAACATTAGTTTTAAGCTTTCGCAATGCGATAATGGCAGCAGCCAAATGAAGTAAGGCCAGGTGCGTTGAATCCAGCTTTTCGTAGCGAATGGTCAGCTTG